>DASSQC010000065.1:0-2529 GCA_035702705.1 Burkholderiaceae bacterium
CCGTGGCACGCCGCAGGCTGCGCCGGCTACTTCAGGGCGCCGGTGAATCCCATCGGCCGCTCGTGGCGAACGTCCGGCTTGACGCCGTGTTCGCGCTCAAGCTGCGCCAGGAACTGCTCAGGGGCGATCGGCTCGTCGAACAGCAGCCACTGGCGCTTGACCGTGGCAAAGTCGCCGGGCGCGAGCAGTCGCAGCGCACGCAGGCGGCGAGCGTGCTCGTCGCTCAGGCGCGCCGCATCGCCGCCCAGGGCCTCGTTGATGAACATGCGTTCGCGCTGCTCCGGGGTCAGCGGCAGGAACCTGATCTTGAACGAGAAACGGCGCAGCGCGGCTTCGTCAATGCGCTCCATGAGATTGGTGGTGCAGATGAACACGCCGGCAAAGCGCTCCATGCCGGCCAGCATCTCGTTGACCTCGGAGATCTCGTAGTTGCGCTGCGCCATCTGGCGGTTCTGCAGGAAGCTGTCGGCCTCGTCGAGCAGGAGGACGGCACCTTCGCTTTGGGCTTCCTCGAACATGCGCGCCATGTTCTGCTCGGTCTCGCCGACGAACTTGCTGACCAGATCGCTGGCGCGTTTGAGCATCAGCGGCCGGTCGATCGATTGCGCGATGTGCTCGGCCAGCGCCGTCTTGCCGCTGCCCGGCAGCCCGTAGAAGCACAGGGTGCCGGCCTTCTTGACCTGCAGGCTCTGGATGATGCGCTCGACCGGGAACTGGCTCTCGATGTTCAGCAGGCTCAGGTCGTAGTGGGTTACGACGGGGCGGCCGCTGGCGGCCTGCTTGACGCCCATGGCCGCGTCGGAGAGCTTGATCTGGCGCTCGATCAGGGTTTCCACCGGTTCGTCGAGCGCATCACGCGTCAGCCGCACGAAGCGTGCGGCCGATTCGATCTGCGCCGGGGTGAGGGTGGGGCGGCCGGCCAGCTTGGCTACGAAGGCCTCCGAGATGTCCAGACCCTGCAGGTGCTTGCGCACGATGTTCTCGCGCACATTGGCCGGCGGGTTCTTCAGCTCCAGGTGGTACTGGAAGCGGCGCAGATAGGCCGGATCGATCTGGCGGATGTTGTTGGAGATCCAGATCGTGGGCACGGTGTTCGATTCCAGTGTCTGGTTGACCCAGGCCTTGCCGTTGACGGCCATGCTCTGGGTCTCGTTGCTGGCGCCGAACAGGCCAAGGATCTCGCGCGGCGTGGACGGAAAGACGTCCTCGACCTCGTCGAACAGCAGCACGGTGTTGCGCCTGCCCTTGAGGAAGGCCTGGGCAATCTGCATCGAGCGATAGCGGTCTCGCCCGGTCAGGCCGCCACCCGCGGCGTCGGTGCTCTCCACCTCGTAGAGTTCGCATTGGGCCTCGGCAGCCAGCAGCTTGGCCAGCTCGGTCTTGCCGGTACCCGGCGGCCCGTAGAGCAGCACGTTCACCCCGGCCTCGCCGCGCCGGGCGCTGGCGGCCAGCAGGGCACGCAGGTAGCGGGCGTCTTCCTCGAGGTGCATGTAGTCGGCCAGCTTGAGCTTGGGCGCGGCCGCCGGCTTGGTGAACACCGCCATCAGCTCGCTCTCTTCCCGATATTCAGCCAGCAGGGGGGCGAGCAGTCGGTCGCTCATGCGCACCAGGTCACCCAGGTCGGTGATCGAGGCTTCAGGGATCGGGCTGTCGATCAGCCCCAGCGCTTCCAGGCGGGCGCCGGGCTTGAGTGCGGCAGCGACGTCGGCGGGCGGCACGCCGCCCCACTGCGCCATGAAGGCATAGGCCTCCTGGGCGTGCGTGACCTTGCAGTCGACCAGCACGCTGCGCACATCGCGCTTGAACTTGGTCAGCGCGCCGGCGTGCATCAGCCAGCGTTCGGCCGGCGTCAGGCCCAGCACGTGCGCCAGCAGGGTGGTGTTTTCGAGCAGGCGGACCGGGTTGCCCGCCAGGCGGCCCGCCAGGCTGTCGCGCGTCAGCCCGAACACGGCCATCAGATCCTTGCCGTGCTGCTTGACGTATTCGTCAAGGTAGTAATAGATGGTGGTGTCGTTGGAGACTGTGCCGCTCCACGCGCCGTGGCGCTCCATGAAAGCCTGCGGCGTGAGCTTGCCGCAACCGCGCCAGGGCTCGTAGTCGGCGCAGCGGCTGGCCAGAAAGCGCTGCAGGCGGGCCAGCACGGGCTCGGGCCAGACCAGCAGCGGCGCGGCCACCATCAGCACATCGTTGATATGGCTACGCAGCGCAAAGCGCGTGCCGTAGCGGCAGACGGCGTCAAGGGCAAAGTGCGCACAGGCCAGCTCCACAGCGGGCGCGGTGTCCGCTTCGGGCAAGGTGATCGGCTCGATGTGCTTCATTGGCCCTCCATCAGAGAAAGCCGTGCGACGCATGGGGTCAGCGGCAGGTGCCGACCGTCTGCGCCCGAAAGTAGCGCAAGCCCCCGGATCCGCAAGCACAAAAATGCCGCTGAACGCCGGGAAAACAGATGCATGTCTGCCGATGCGTTGAACTGTCAGCACCTGCGCGGGTCACAGCGGGCGCGGAACCGCCCCGGGCGCGCCGAGCGCG
>DASSQC010000066.1:0-2856 GCA_035702705.1 Burkholderiaceae bacterium
TGTGCACCGTGATGCCGCGCTCGGCTGCGGCCGCCAGCAGCTGTGTGATCTCCGGTCGCGTGGGGGCCAGACCCGGGCTCATGGCCATGATCTGTACATCATCGAGCAGCGCAGCATCGAATGCGCCCAGACGCACCGCCACTGCGGGGTATTCGGCGCGCAGCTGTTCGAGGCCGGGCGGCTGCTCACGGGTGTCAGCCACGGTCACCTGTGCACCATGGCGCACGGCAAAGCGCGCGCAGGCCAGCCCGGACTCTCCGAGCCCCAGCACCAGCACCGACTTGTCGTTCAGGAATTCCATCCGTTCAGCGCAGCTTGAGTGTGGACAGACCGATCAGCACCAGCATCATGGTGATGATCCAGAAGCGCACGACCACCTGGGTCTCCTTCCAGCCGGAGACCTCGAAGTGGTGGTGCAGCGGGGCCATCTTCAGAATGCGGCGGCCCTCGCCGTACTTGCGCTTGGTGTATTTGAAGTAGGAGACCTGCAGCATCACCGACAGCGTCTCGGCCACGAACACGCCACCCATGATGAACAGCACGATCTCCTGTCGCGTGATGACCGCAATCGTCCCCAGTGCGCCGCCCAGCGCCAGCGCACCCACATCGCCCATGAAGACCTGCGCGGGGTGGGCGTTGAACCAGAGGAAGGCCAGGCCGGCACCGCCCATGGCCGCGCAGAACACCATCAGCTCGCCGGCACCGGGGATGTGCGGGAAGAACAGGTACTTGGCAAAGTCCACCCGGCCGATCACGTAGGCAAAGATCCCCAGCGCGCTGCCGACCAGCACCGTAGGCATGATCGCCAGACCGTCCAGGCCATCGGTCAGGTTCACCGCGTTGCTCGTACCCACGATCACGAAGTAGGACAGGATGATGAACCCGAACACCCCGAGCGGATAGCTCACGGACTTGAAGAAGGGCACGAGCAGGTCGGCGCGCTCGGGCAGCGGCAGGGTCATGCCCGAGGCCAGCCAGTTGATGAGCAGATCGAAGCTCTTCTCGACATTGGGTGTGGACACCGCGAACGCGAGATAGATCGATGCCAGCAGGCCGATCAGCGTCTGCCAGAAGTATTTCTCCTTGGCGCTCATGCCCTTGGGATTCTTGTGCACGACCTTGCGGTAGTCGTCCACCCAACCGATCCAGCCGAAGCCGAAGGTCACGATCAGCACCACCCACACGAAGCGGTTGGTCAGATCCATCCACAGCAGGGTGGACACGGCAATCGAGAGCAGGATCAACGCGCCGCCCATGGTGGGCGTGCCGCTCTTGACCAGGTGCGTCTGCGGCCCGTCGGTGCGCACGGCCTGGCCGACCTTGAGCTCGCGCAGCTTGCGGATCACCCAGGGGCCGAGCATCAGGCCCATGACGATGGCGGTGATGCAGGCCATCACCGCACGGAAGGTGATGTACCGGAACACGTTGAACACGCCGAATTCGGGCGCCAGTTGCGCCAACCACATCAGCATCAGGCGCCTCCCCTCTTCTTGATTTCCTCGACCACACGCTCCATCGCCATGAAGCGTGAGCCCTTGACGAGCACCGTGTCACCGGCACCCGGTTGTTCCTGCATCAGTGCGTCCACTGCGGCTGCGGGCGTGCCCACGTGCACTGCACGGCCGCCAGCCGCCGCACATGCGCGCACCGCCTCGCGGCAGGCCTCGCCGGTGGCCACCAGCAGGTCGATGCGCTGCTCGGCGGCAAAGCGGCCCACCTCGGCATGGAAGGCCGGCCCCTGATCGCCGACCTCGCCCATGTCGCCGAGCACCAGCACGCGCTTGCCGGCAAGCGGTGCAAGCACATTGATGGCGGCGCGCACGGAATCCGGGTTGGCGTTGTAGCTGTCGTCGATCAATGCAAACGGCAGGCCGCCCACACGCTGCATGCGGCCCTTGGCCGGCCGGAAGCTTTCCAGACCGCGCACGATGGCGTCGTCGTCCAAGCCGCAGGCCACTGCGACGGCGGCGGCCGCGAGCGCATTGTGATGGTTGTGCGTGCCGTCAATGTTCAGATTGACACCCGCATTCGAAATCGTCGATCCGCGCTGGATGCGGATCTCCAGGCCATTTTGGCTGGAGAGGCCCGCCAGACAAGCGGAGTCGGTCTCGGGATGCGTACTGAAGGTGAGCACATGCCGCCCCGCGGCTGCCTGGCGCCAGAGGTCGGTGTAGGTGTCGTCGGCCGGGAACACCGCCACACCACGTGGGCCCAGTACTCGCAGCGCGTCGGCATGCTCCTGCGCCACGGCCTCCACAGTGGCCATGAACTCCTGGTGCTCGCGCTGGGCGTTGTTCACCAGGGCGACGGTCGGTGCTGCAAGGCGGGCCAACTGGGCCGTCTCGCCGGGGTGGTTCATGCCCAGCTCGATGACAGCCAGGCGGTGCTGCGCGCGCAAACGCAGCAGGGTCAGTGGCAGCCCGATGTCATTGTTGAGGTTGCCGGCCGTGGCCAGCACCGCCGCATCGCCCACCGCCGCACGGAAGATGCTGGCGATCATCTCCTTGGTGGTCGTCTTGCCGTTGCTGCCGGTGACCACGGCCAGCGGGATGGCAAAGCGCATGCGCCACGCGTGCGCCAGCGCAGCCAGCGCCTGCTTGGTATCGGCCACCACCACGGCGGGAAAACCTTCTGGCAGTTCGGCGGTGGGATGCACGAGCGCCGCCACCGCACCGGCCGCTGCGGCCTGCGCCAAGAAGGCATTGCCATCAAAGCGCTCGCCACGGATTGCCACGAAGAGATCGCCGGCCTGCAGGCTGCGGGTATCCGTGTGCACTCGGGCAAACACCGCATCGGCGTTGCCGCGCACCGTGGCGCGGCACTCCGGGGGCAGCAGGCGTGCGGCTTCACGCAGAC
>DASSQC010000067.1:0-3824 GCA_035702705.1 Burkholderiaceae bacterium
GATCTGGCCAAGACCTTCCGCGCCAAGCTGCTCGACACCGCGCAGATCATCGAGCCCGTGGCCATCAAGGACAGCACCGCAAGCGACGGCACCCGCAAGTGGCTGATCGACGTGGGGCAGGGCAACGCAGTGGAAACCGTGTACATCCCCGAGGATGACCGCGGCACCCTGTGCGTGTCCTCCCAGGCTGGCTGCGCCGTGAACTGCAAGTTCTGCAGTACGGGTGCCCAGGGCTTCTCGCGCAACCTGACGCAGGGCGAGATCATCGGCCAGCTCTGGATGGCGGAGTTTTTGCTGCGTCAGAACCCGGCGAACCTCTCGCGCGGTGATCGCGTGATCACCAACGTGGTCATGATGGGCATGGGCGAGCCCCTGCTGAACTACGAGCCGGTGGTGGGTGCCATGCGCCTGATGCTCGATGACAACGCCTATGGCCTGTCGCGCCGCCGCGTCACGCTCTCCACCAGCGGCGTGGTGCCGATGATCGAGCGCCTGGGCCGCGATCTGCCCGTGGCCCTGGCCGTGAGCCTGCACGCCACCAATGACACCCTGCGCGACGAACTGGTGCCGCTGAACCGCAAGTACCCCATCAAGGAGCTGCTGGCGGCCTGCAACGACTACCTGCAGTTCGCACCGCGCGACTTCATCACCTTCGAGTACTGCATGCTCGATGGGGTGAACGACCTCGACACGCATGCGCATGAGCTGGTCAAGATCGCCCGCATCGTGCCTTGCAAGATCAACCTGATTCCCTTCAACCCCTTCCCGGGTTCGGGCCTGGCGCGCAGCAAGCGCGAGCGCATCCAGACCTTTGCAAAGATCCTGCAGGACGCCGGCATCATCACCACGGTGCGCAAGACCCGTGGCGACGACATCGACGCCGCCTGCGGCCAGCTGGCCGGCGAAGTGCAGGACCGCACCCGCGTTCAGGAACGCCGTGCCCAGAACAAGCAGGGTGCAACAGCCGAGCGCAGTGACCCTCGCTTTGGCACAATCGTGTCTGGCGCTTAATTCGCAACCCTCGCAAGCGCAGCGCAAGACCAGAGACCCCGAGCAAGCGGGCACCGGAGGCGATTGATGTTCACAGGCAGCTCAGAGCGTGCAGCACCCCCCGCGGGGCGGAGGCTGCGCATCGGCGGGTTGGGCACCCTGGCCATGGCGGCCGTGCTGGCCCTGTCGGCCTGTGTGTCTGCCGACGGCACGCGTCCGGTCAGGCCGCCCGAAGACGCACCGGCTTCGCAGATGGGTGTAAGCAGCAGCGAATTCCTGCGCGCGCAGGAGGCTGCCAACGCCGCGGCCAATACGGATCAGCGCCGCCGCGCCAAGATCCGGCTCGAACTGGCCGTGAACTACTTCAAGGAGCGCCAGATCAAGACGGCGCTCGAAGAGTTGCGCTCTGCCGAGGCGGCCGACCCGAACTTTGCCGACGTGCACAGCATGCGCGCCATCGTGCTGAGCTCGATCGGCGAGAACAAGGACGCCGAGACCAGCTTCCTGCGCGCCCTGCGCCTGTCGCCCACGGACTCGGACATCAACAACAACTTCGGCTGGTTCCTGTGCCAGCTGGGCCGTGAGCGCGAGTCGATCCGCTACTTCGACGCTGCAGCCCGCAACCCGCTCTACCAGACGCCGGCCATGCCGATCCGCAACGCGGGCATCTGCCTGATGCGCGTGCAGGACTGGAAGGGCGCCGAAACCTACCTCATGCGCTCCTTCGAGATGGAGCCGGGCAATGTGGTGGGTGTCTACAACCTGTCGCTGATGTATCTGCGCGCCAAGGATCTGGAGCGCGCCTGGTTCTATGCCGAGCGCCTGAACAAGATGCTGCCCGAGCCCTCGGCCGAGGCGCTGTGGCTCGCGATCCGCGTGGCCCATGCCCGCAAGGATGAGGGCGAGAAGCAGGCCCTGGCCACGCGCCTGCGGCGCGGTTTCATCAGCTCGCCTGAGTGGGCGGCCTTCCAGCGCGGAGCATTCGATGAGTGAGCCGCAACGCCGGTTGCTGCCCGACGACCCGGCCGAGCAGCCGATCGACACCGCTCGCACCTCGGGCCAGCTTGAGGCTGGCGCACCTGTCACGCACGCCGCCAGCGAAACGCCGTTCGCCGAGCAAGGCGCTGCGCCGGCAGCCGCCGCGTCCGCCAAGCCCGACGACGAGCAAATGGCTGCGCAGCCGGGCGATGAATCCGCTGCAGAGTCGGTGCCTGAGTCTGTCGCCAGGCCGGTGCGCGTCGGGCTGCGCGAAGGCCGCGAGGCCCGGGGCTGGTCGCTCGAGGAGGCGGCACGGCGCCTGCGCCTGTCGGTGGCGCAGGTCGAGGCCATCGAGCGGCGCGACTGGGCGAGCCTGCCCGCCCAGGCCTACTGCCAGGGTTTCATCAAGAACTACGCGCGCCTGGTCGACCTCGACCCGTCGGACGATCTGCAGGCGCTGGGCGAGCATTACCGCCAGTTGCGCCCGAGCGATCTGCTGCGCGACGATCCCACGACCCTGGCCCGATATGACGAGGCGGGCGCACTGCGCAACACGACCTCGGCCAATCCGGTGCTGATCGGCGGCGCCGTGCTGCTGGCCGTGCTGGCGATCGGTGTCGGCGTGTTCGGCGACCGCATCATCCGGATGACGGGTCTGTCGGGCTGGATGGCCAAGTCCGAGACGATCGTGCTGCCGCCCAAGGCTGCGGTTGAAAACGTGCCGCTGACCGTTGTGCAGCCCCCCCCTGCGAGCGCAGCCCCCGATACAGCGGCCGTGGTGACGGCGTCGGTGCCGCCCGCAGCTGGCGCCCCGAGCGCCGCGCCCCCCGCAGCCGCGCCCGCCAGCCCCTTGACCGCCGCACCCGCCGTGCCGCCTGCGGCGCCCGATGCCGCCAGCCCTGCACCTGTGCAGTCTGCCGCGGTGCCCGGGGAGCGGCGCATCCGCCTCGTCTACCGGGCCGATGCCTGGGTGGAGGTCCGGGATGGTTCGGGCGCCATTCTTGCCTCCCAGCTGAACCGGGCGGGCAGCGAGCAGGTGCTGTCGGGCAAGCCGCCGCTGCGCCTGGTGATCGGCTCGGCCGCAGGTGTGAGCCTGGAGGCGGACGGCAAGCCCATCGATCTGACGCCCTACAAGCAGGCCAACGTGGCCCGCATGACCTTGAACTGAGAGGCGCTGGCCGCGAGGCCGGCGCGGTGAGCACGCCATGACCGAACCCTGCAAGGCCCCCTCGGCAGTCAATACCCCTGTAGCGACCGCGCCCATGCCCGTGGGCCCGCACCCGCGCAAGCGCACACGCTTGGTGGCGGTGAAGTGGGGCGCCAGAACCGTGTTCGTGGGCGGGGGTGCGCCTGTGGTGGTGCAGTCCATGACCAACACCGACACCGAGGACCACATCGGCACGGCCATCCAGGTCAAGGAGCTGGCGCAGGCGGGCAGCGAGAAGGTCCGCATCACGGTGAACACGCCAGCCGCAGCCGCAGCGGTGCCCAAGATCCGCGAGCAGCTGGACCGGATGGGGGTCGATGTGCCCCTGATCGGGGACTTCCACTACAACGGTCACAAACTCCTGACACAGCACCCGGCCTGTGCCGAGGCGCTGTCGAAATACCGCATCAATCCGGGCAATGTGGGCAGCGGCAGCCGGCGCGATGACAACTTCGCCCAGATGATCGAGGTGGCCTGCAAGTACAACAAGCCGGTGCGGATCGGCGTGAACTGGGGCAGCCTCGACCAGTCGGTGCTCGCGCGCATGATGGACGAAAACCACGCCCGCACCGAGCCCTGGGACGCGCAGGCCGTGATGCGCGAGGCGCTGGTCGTCTCGGCGCTGGAGTCGGCGCAGCTGGCTGAAAGC
>DASSQC010000068.1:0-6171 GCA_035702705.1 Burkholderiaceae bacterium
GCTCTTCGGCGTGGGCTGGGGCATCAGCGGTGTGTGCCCGGGGCCGGCCATTGCGGGGCTGGGCACCGGCAACTTCAGCCTGCTCTGGGTCGTGCTGGCGATGGCGGCGGGGGCCTGGGTGCAGGGGCGCTTCTTTGCACCGCGCAGCTAGGCCGACTTTGCGCTCACGCTGACGGCGCTTCGACCGGGGCATCACCCAGCCGATCCAGGATGGCCTTGGCCAGTGCCAGCACCGACAGTGGCGCGCTGCCCTCGGCCTTGTTGTTGATGATCACCTGCACCGGCTGCCCCATGCGCACATGGGCGGCGGCCAGATCGGCCAGACCATGGCGGGTGTCGAGGTCCGGATCCACCAGCCGGTTGAAGGGCGCATAGCGGTCCTTGGCGCCCTCGTACTTCATGCCGGCATGCAGGCTCCAGCGCACGACCAGCGGGCCGGGCGGCAGCAGTTCGAGCGCGCGCGCCTGCCGCGCCAGCTCCGGCATGCGGGCGTGGATGCCGATGCACAGGCGCACGCCGTGCTCGCCCAGGGTGCGCACCAGCCGTGGCGTGAGCAGTTCCGGGTCGCGCAACTCCAGGGCCAGGGTGGCCGGGCGCGGTTCGGCGGCTCGGATGGCGCCAAAGAACGCCCCGATGCGCGCGGCAAATCCGGCCGGATCGGCCAGCAGAGCCCGATGCACGGGCGAGAGCTGGAACACCAGCGCGCCTGCCTTGGATTCGAGGCCATCGAGGCAGGGCTGGACGAACTGTTCGACGGCGAGCTGGGCATTCAGGAAATCCGCGTTCGGCTGCAGTGCCACGCCGCGCTCGCCGCGGATCATCGCGTCACACACGCTGCTCGGCGCCTTGATCAGAAAGCGGAAATGCGCAGGCACCTGCTGGGCATAGTCGCGGTACTGGGTTTCGGACAGCGGCGCGTAGAAGCCGCGGTCGATGCCCACTGCGCCGAGGACCGCGTGCCGCGAATACTGCTTCAGCCCCTTGCGCGAGAGCGTGCTTTCCGTGGCGGCTTCCGGGTAGACGATGCCGGCCCAGCCGGGGAAGGACCAGGACGAGGTGCCCAGGTGCACATCGGAGGGCAAGGGGCGCGGCAGAGCAAGCGCATCGGGCAGCGGGCCGTCGGGCTCGGTGTCACGGACCTTTCGGGCGGGGGGCCGTACGGTGCTGCGCTCGGTACCCGCAGCGTCGTCGCCGAACAAGCCGAACTGATCCGGGGTGCTGCTCATCGTCCGGGCGCGGGGAGGCCTGCGTGCTCAGGCCGCCTCGGCGTCACGCGGGGTGCGGCTGGGCGAAAGCGTCGGCGCTGTCAGCGGGTCACCCGAGCCGACATCGCCGGGACGCACCACCAGCGGCGGTACGGCAAACGCGCCGGTGGCTTCCATGGCTGCCACCGCAGCCGCCGCAGCCGTGGCCTGATGGCTTGCAAGGGCGTTGTCCAGCGGCACGCTCAGCAGCACGCGGGTGCCACGCACGCCGGACTCCAGCAGCAGATCCGCGCCGATGCGGTTGGCGCGCTTCTGCAGATTCGGCAGACCGCGGCCGCGGCCGGGTGCAGCCTGCACCTCGAAACCCACGCCGTTGTCGGCAATTTCCACCAGCAGTGCGGGCGGGCTGGTCTGCAGGCGCAGCTGCACGGTGGCCTCGGTGGCCTGGGAGTGCTTCAGGATGTTGGTCAGGCTCTCCTGCATCACGCGCAGGATCGGCAGCGTGGCGGTGGCAGGCAGCGCCGAGGTGTCCGGCACATTGAGCATGCTCCAGTTGAGCTTGACGCCGGCGGCCTTGAAGCGCGCCTGCATGCGGAAGCGCAGATTGCCCACGGCCGGCAGCAGCTCGGCACCGTCCGGCGCAAAGGCGTCGATGGCCAGGCGCAGATCGTCCAGTGCATCGCGCAGGATGTTGACCATCTCCTGCTTGCTGACATTGCTGCGCTCGACCATCACCAGCGAGGACAGCAGCTGGCTGCCGAGGCCGTCGTGCATGTCCTGCATGATGCGTGCGCGCTCTTCCACCGTGATGCGGCGCTGCTCGATCTCGTACTGCTCGTCGTACTTGCGCATGAGCTCGATCTCGCGCGCGGCCACGCGGTCGGCCAGCATCACGTTCACGGTCTCGAGGCGGTCCATGGCCAGTGCGTAGCGCGACACCAGCACCGCACCCATGACGATCATGACCACCGGGCCGGAGAGGTGCGCAAAGATCGGCCCGGCAATCGGCAGCAGGCCCAGGGTGCCGGCAAAGTCGATCAGGTTGAGCACCACCATCAGGGTGAGCGACAGCAGCAGGCCGGTCACTTCCAGCGTGGGCCGCTGCAGGGCGGCACGCACCAGCAGGAACACGGCATAGAAGGAGGCCAGCGCGATGCTCACGCTCCAGATCCGGCCAAAGACGCCTTCCGGGTTCACGCCGAAGAACAGCGCACCGAGGATGCCAGCCATGCCGATGCCGATCACGATGGCGTCCACCCACCGGTGCACAGCACCCACCAGGCGGGTGATGCCCATCATCAGGCAGGCGGTCACCCCGCCATAGCCCACGTAGTACAGCAGCCGCCAGGCGATCCGGGCTTCCAGCGGCATGAACTCGATCCAGAAGTACACCGCGCGGATGCCCCAGAAGATGCCCGCCAGCCCGAGCAGGCCGTAGCTGACCTGCTCGCGGCGCAGCCACCAGAACCAGATGAAGGCCAGGCCGAAGGTGAAGCTCACCAGCGCCGTGATGCGCGGCGTGGTGTGCGCCATGAAGAAGGCCGTCTCGTACTGTTCGCGCAGCATGTTGGTCGGCCCGATCTCCATGGGAGGTATGGAGTTGGGGCCGCTGCGGAAGGTGGTCTTGATCAGGATCTCGTTGGTGCCCGGCCAGAGCAGGGCATTGGGCAGCTCGATCAGCAGCGGTTTGCGCCAGCGCACGAAGGTACGTTCGTCACCCGGCTGGATGCCGCCCACGCGCATGCCATTCACATAGACCCAGCCGCCGTTGTAGATGCGAGTGACCAGCAGTGCGATCGGTTCGGCCGGACGCGCGTTCAGGTCGAACCGAAGGCGGATCCACTGCGCGTGGAGCTGATCGGCCCGCTCGCTGCCAGGCGCCGTCCAGTTGTAGGGCAGGGTGGTTCGAACGAAGGCCTCGTCCTGTGCCGGGGGGGCCTCGGCGTTGCTGGCGCCCTCTGCGCTGGTACGGATCTCCACCGTACTGATCTGGACCACCGCCCGGCCGGCGTCGGCCTGGGCCTGGGGTAGAGCAAGCAGCCCGCCGGCCAGCAGCAGCGCCTGGCCGATGTGGCGCAGGCCGCTCAACGTCGCGCTGATCACGCCGGGTCCGACAGCGCGCGCACCGCCGGTTTGCAGGGCACGCGCACGCATGGCGGTCAGATCGCGCCGAGCAGACCCATCTGCGTGGCCTCGTACACGGCCTGACCACGCGAGTTCACCGCCAGCTTGCGGTAGATCTTCTTGATGTGCGTGGCCACGGTGTAGGGCGAGATGTCGAGCAGTTCGCCGATCTCGTTGAAGGAAAAGCCCTTGGCCAGCAGCTGCAGGATCTGGGTCTCGCGGGCCGACAGCGGCACTTCCGGACCCTCGACCGGCGCGGCCGGCTTCACTGGCACGGCGGCCCGGGGCTTGCTGGCGCGGAAGCGTTCGAGCACATGGCGCGCCACCACCGGGCTGACGGGCGAGCCGCCGGCATTCAGGGTCTTGATGGCGTCAACGAATTCTTCCTGCGGGGTGTCCTTGAGCAGGTAGCCGGTGGCGCCGGCTTCGATGCTGTCCACCACATGCATCTCGTCATCGAACACCGTGATGACCATGATGTCGGTATCCGGATACTTCTCGGCGCAGTACTTGATGATCTCGATGCCGCTCGCATCGGGCATGCCGAGGTCGACCAGCATCACATCCGGCTGCTCCTCGTCGATCATGGTCTTGGCATTCGCGATGGTGGAGGCCACACCGAGCAGCTCGAAAGCATCCTCGCGCGTGACCGCGTCCGTGAAGCGGCGCTGGAATTCGGGCTCGTCTTCCACCACCATGATGCTGAGCTTGTTGGTCATGCTGCACCTGCAAGAAATGGATTGCGGTTGGAGAGCTTAGGGCGCAAGGCGCGTGAGCTTCCAGTCGGTTGACCCATTCAAGGTATAGAGGATGCGGTCATGCAGGCGCGAGGGCCGGCCCTGCCAGAACTCCACGCGGTCCGGCACAAGCCGAAATCCGCCCCAGTGCGGCGGCCTGGGCGGGTTGAGCAGGAACTTGGCGCCGTATTCGGCTGCACGGGCCACCAGCACGGCGCGCGAGGAGATTTCCTGGCTCTGCGGGCTCGCCCAGGCGCCGATGCGGCTGTCCAGCGGGCGGCTTGCGAAATAGGCATCGGATTCCTCGTCGCTGACCTTGTCGACGCGGCCTTCGATGCGCACCACGCGCTCCAGCTCCACCCAGTGGAACTGCAGGGCGGCATACGGATGAGCGGCGAGCTCCTTGCCCTTGCGACTGTCGTAGTTCGTGTACCAGACGAAGCCTCGTGCATCCACGCCCTTGATGAGCACCACGCGCGTGCTGGGCCGGCCGCCCTCGCCCACGGTCGCGAGGGTCATCGCGTTGGGTTCGGGGATCTCGGCCTTGAGGGCTTCATCGAACCAGCGCTGGAACTGGCTGATGGGATCGGCGGCGCAGGCGTCTTCATCCAGCGCGCCACGGCTGTAGGTCTTGCGGAGGTCGGCAATGGAGCTCATGCCCGGAGTCTAGAACCCGCCGTGCGCTGGCAGCGGGCTGCCGGACCCTCAACCGGTCTTTGGATGGGCAGCGCGCTCAGGCGGTGGCGTGCAGCAGGCGCACCAGCTGCTTGAGGCGCGTGTCGCGAAAGCCGTGGGCTTCGAGCGAGGCCACGGTGTTCTCGAGATATTCGCGTGCCGTGCCGCGGCTGCCCACGCCGCTGTGCAGGGCCGTCAGCAGCTCCTGCATGGGCAGCTTGCCGCAGTAGCCCTCGGACCCGCGGCGCACCACGAAGGTCAGGGCGGTGACCGGTTCCTCGTCGGTGCTCACGCGCAGCCAGGTCGGGTCGTAGGAGTGATTGGTCATCTCCCGGTCCCAGAGCTCGGCCAGCGCCGTTTTGACGTCGGCTGCGGCAATCCGCAGTGCCAGACCGGTGCAGGCGCCGCCACGGTCGAGACCCAGCACCAACCCCGGGTTCTGCGGCGTGCCGCGGAAATGCTTGCTCCAGAGATACAGGCCACGATGAAAGCCGGCCAGACGTGCACGGCGCTTTTCGATGATGGGAATGCCGGGATTCCAGATCAGCGAGCCGTAGGCAAAGACCCAGACGTCATGCCCGGGGGTGATGCTCGCCAGCAGGCAGTCCAGACTGCGACAGATGCGGTGGGCGCCGGGGGGTTGCATGAGTCTGAAGCTTAGCGATTCACGTGCCAGCGCCCCGGCGCCTATTCGGCCACCCGTGCGGCAATGCGCCGGTGCACCGCCACGCTGCCCGCGGTGAGCATCAGGGCCACCACGACGAACAGGCCGGCAATGCCGAGCACACCGCTGGCCGCGCCGAAGAAGGTGGGCAGGGCAAAGCTGGAGGCATTGCCGAATGTGGCACGCAGGCCCACGGCTTCGGCCTCGCGGCCGCGCGGCGCAGCCTCGTGCACCAGCGCCAGAAAGTGCGGCTGGCTTGCACCCAGGGCCAGACCCAGCGCGAAGGCGGCCACGAACAGCAGGGGCACCGAGTGGATGAAGGGCAGGGCGGCATACACCAGCATCGAGATCACGAACACCGCACGCAGCACCTGCCAGGGCTCGAAGCGCCCGGCCAGCCAGCCCAGCATCAGGCGCACGGCAAACAGGGCTGCGGCAAACGCGCCCATGAGCAGCCCGATGGTGGAGGCCGACAGGCCGATGCTCTTGCCGTGGATGGGCATCACGAACTGGAAGGTGTCCCAGGCCACCGCGACGGCGGTGGTGAGCAGCAGCAGCGGCCGCAGTTCCGGGTCGCGCAGCAGATCCATCAGGCTGTGGTCCTCACGCCCCGGATGCGGCTGCGGCCTGGGAAACAGCTGCGGCTGGCGGCGGGCGAGCTGCCATTGGCCGATAAGTGCCGCTAGCACGCAGGTGCTCATGGCGCCGAAGGCGGCGCGATAGCCCAGGTGGTCGATCAGGAAGCCGCAGACCACCGGGCCGGCGA
>DASSQC010000069.1:0-2763 GCA_035702705.1 Burkholderiaceae bacterium
CCAGATCTGCCGTCCACCGGGCCGAGTCGGCCCGAACGCCGCCCGCTTTTTCATCCTCTCGGAGCTTTTCCATGCCCCTCGTTTCCATGCGCCAGCTGCTCGACCACGCAGCCGAGAACAACTACGGCATTCCCGCCTTCAACGTGAACAACCTGGAGCAGGTCCAGGCCATCATGGAAGCGGCCAAGGAAGTGAACGCGCCGGTGATCATGCAGGCCAGCGCCGGTGCCCGGAAGTACGCCGGCGAGGCGTTCCTGCGCAACCTGATCAGCGCGGCGGTGGAGAGCTACCCGAACATCCCGATCGTGATGCACCAGGACCACGGCCAGAGCCCGGATGTGTGCAAGGGCGCCATCGACCTGGGCTTTTCCAGCGTGATGATGGACGGCAGCCTGGAAGCCGATGGCAAGACGATTGCCAGCTACGACTACAACATCGACGTCACCCGCAAGGTGGTGGACATGGCCCACGCGATCGGCGTCACGGTGGAAGGCGAGCTCGGCTGCCTGGGTTCGCTCGAGACCATGAAGGGCGACAAGGAAGACGGTCACGGCACCGACAGCACGATGACCCGCGAGCAGCTGCTGACCGACCCCGAGCAGGCCGCAGACTTCGTCAAGCGCACCCAGCTCGACGCCCTGGCCATTGCGATCGGCACCAGCCACGGCGCCTACAAGTTCACGCGCAAGCCCACCGGCGACATCCTGGCCATCGACCGCATCAAGGAAATCCACCGCCGCATCCCGAACACCCATCTGGTGATGCACGGTTCCTCCTCCGTGCCGCAGGACCTGCTGGCCGAGATCCGCAAGTACGGCGGCGACATGAAGGAGACCTACGGCGTGCCCGTCTCCGAGATCCAGGAAGCCATCAAGCACGGCGTGCGCAAGATCAACATTGACACCGACATCCGCCTGGCCATGACGGCCGCGGTGCGCAAGTTCATGTTCGAGAACCCCAGCAAGTTCGACCCGCGCGAGTACCTCAAGCCCGCGCGCGAGGCCGCCAAGCAGATCTGCAAGCAGCGCTACATCGAGTTCAACTGCGAAGGCCAGGCCGGCAAGATCAAGCCCCTGACCCTGCAGCAGGTGGCGCAGCGCTACAAGGCGGGCGAGCTCGCCCAGGTCGTGAACTAAGCCACAGCGCTCTGGACTGAGGCCGATCCGCGCATAAAATCGCGCCTCAGACGCAAATCCAGCGACATACACGGCGCGGCTGACGAGTGACTCGCAGCCGCGCTTTTCATTTCGGCCCAACCATGACGACGCTCTATCAATCCACCATCACTTCGCTGCCCCTGCTGGGCCGCGGCAAGGTTCGCGAGAACTACGGCATCGGCAGCGACAAGATGCTCATGGTTGCGAGCGACCGGCTCTCGGCCTTCGATGTGATCATGAACGAGCCAATCCCGGACAAGGGCCGCGTGCTCACGGGCATGGCGCTGTTCTGGTTCGACAGGCTGGCGCACATCATCCCCAACCACGGCACCGGGATTGCACCCGAGACCGTGGTCGCGGCCGCTGAAGTGGAGCAGGTGCGCGGCCGGGCCCAGGTGGTCAAGAAGCTCAAGCCGGTGATGGTCGAGGCGGTGGTGCGCGGCTATCTGGCCGGCAGCGGCTGGAAGGAATATCAGGACAGCGGCGCGGTGTGCGGCATCCCGCTGCCCGCGGGTCTCAAGCAGGCCAGCAAGCTGCCCGAGCCGATCTTCACGCCCGCCACCAAGGCCGAGATGGGCGAGCACGACGAGAACATCTCGTTTGCGAAGATGTGCGAGATCGTCGGCAAGGACCTGGCCGAGCGCATCCGCGACGTGTCGATCCGTCTGTACCGGGAAGCGGCCGACTACGCCGCCACGCGCGGCATCATCATCGCGGACACCAAGTTCGAGTTCGGCCTCGATGAGCAGGGTCGCCTGACGCTGATGGACGAGGTGCTCACGGCCGATTCGAGCCGTTTCTGGCCCGCCGACAGCTACCGCGAGGGCATCAGCCCGCCCAGCTACGACAAGCAGTTCGTGCGCGACTGGCTGGAGGCCTGGCGCGATGCGAACGGCCAGCCCTGGCCCAAGACCAAGCCGGCGCCCAGCCTGCCGGCCGATGTGATCGAGGCCACCGCAGCCAAGTACCGCGAGGCCTACGAGAAGCTCACCGGAAAGGCCTTCGCATGAGCAGTCCCGCCGCCAGCCGACCTGTCATCGGCATCATCATGGGCAGCAACTCCGACTGGGAGGTCATGAGCCAGGCCGCAAAGATGCTCGAGGAATTCGGCGTGCCCTATGAGGCGCAGGTGGTCAGCGCCCACCGCATGCCCGATGACATGTTCCGCTATGCCGAAGCGGCCGCCGGCCGGGGCCTGAAGGCGATCATCGCCGGCGCCGGCGGTGCGGCGCATCTGCCGGGCATGGTGGCCGCCAAGACGATCGTGCCGGTGCTGGGTGTGCCCGTGCCCTCCAAGTACCTGCGCGGCGAGGACAGCCTGCACTCCATCGTGCAGATGCCCAAGGGCATTCCGGTGGCCACCTTCGCCATCGGCGAGGCGGGCGCGGCCAACGCCGGCCTGTTTGCCGTGGCCCTGCTCGCGCGCGAGGACGCCGCGCTGGCCGACAAGCTGGAAGCCTTCCGCGCCCGCCAGACCGAGGTGGCGCGCAACATGAAGCTCGAACCCCTGAAGTAGCCCGGATTCGAACACGAAGAATGGCTCTGGATGCGCTTCTTCAGGCCAAAATGCCTGAAGAGCCTTGCCAGACAAGCGAGAAGCTCCTCA
>DASSQC010000070.1:0-5070 GCA_035702705.1 Burkholderiaceae bacterium
TTGGGCTGCGGGGGTGAGGGTGGGGGAGGGTTTCACGCGACAGAAGGCGCCATCTGGGTTCGCAAGAACGGGGTCACATCCATAGGATCTTGGCAATCATTGCCTAGGCCGCATCTGGAGACAGCGCAAAGGACAAGACCTGAGCCCAATCTCGAGCCTGCGATCTCGTCCGATTTCGATCATGACTGCAGCTGAGCCGCGTCTCTGGGATCGGCCCGGGGCGCGATGCCTCGCAAGCTAGACATTTGCGCGAGTGGCATGGCGACGAGATACACCGGAGCACTGCGCGGGCTCACGCCCTACAACAACTCCGGCGACTGCACCGCCACCAGGATGTTCTGGGCCACCTCGGCGCGCAGGCGCTGGCGGATCCACCAGACGGCGCCTTTGCGCACGCTCCAGGCCTGGGCCTCGCCGCCAATCAGCCAGGCGGCTACTTCGCCGAGGGCCGGCTGGTGGCCGACGATGAGCACCGGCTGGCGGGCATGCGGCCAGTCGGCGGCGCCGAGCAGGTTGTCGGCGGTGGCGTGAGGGCCGATCGCGTCGAGGGTGCGGGCCTTGCGGTTGGAGAGTTCAACCAGCGCGCGCACGGTTTGCTGGGTGCGCTTGGCGGGGCTGACGAGGATGCGCGTGCCTTCGGGCAGGCGCTGGTGCAGCCAGGCGGCCATGCGCTGGGCCTGGCGCTCGCCCTTGGTGGTGAGTGCGCGGTCGAGGTCGTCCGGGCCGCCGGATTCGCCTTCGGCCTCGGCATGGCGCCAGAGGATGAGGTCCATGCTGGCGCGCTCCTTGGGCGCGGTGGCCTTCCTTGGCGCGTCGGGCTTGTCGGCTGGGGTCGGCGGGTGTGCGCCCGGCGCGTCAGCGACTGGCAGGTGCACGAGGGGCACGTGGACCTCCGGGCCGGGCGCGCTCATTGCCCGCCGTAGATCTGCATGAGCGAGCGCTGGGCCGAGGGCTTGGCACTGCGCGCGCTCTGGTAGGTGCCGTCGGGCAGCTGCTTGAAGGCGTCCACCCCGTCGAGCAGGTAGGGGGTGAGCGCTTCGTCGATGACGCGCTGGCGCAGCTTCTTGTCGCGGATGGGCCAGGCGAGTTCGATGCGGCGGAACATGTTGCGGCCCATCCAGTCGGCGCTGGACAGATACAGCGCCTCCTTGCTGCCGGCGCGGAAGTAGAAGGCGCGCGTGTGTTCCAGAAAGCGGCCGACGATGGAGCGCACGCGGATGTTGTCCGTCCAGCCCTTGAAACCGGGCGGCAGCACGCAGGCGCCACGCACGATCAGGTCCACCTTGGCGCCGGCGGCACCGGCCTCGATCAGTGCCTCGATCAGCGGTTCGTCCAGCAGGGCATTCATGCGTGCCACCACGCGCGCGGGCTTGCCGGCCAGCGCCGCGTCGCGCACCTCGTGCAGATGGGCGATCATGGCCTTGTGCAGCGTGAAGGGCGCCATCAGCAGGTGCTTGAGCGTGCCCACCTTGCTCTGGCTGGCCAGGTGCTGGAAGACCTGCTCCACATCAGCGGTGAGTTCGGGGTCTGCCGTGAGGTAGCCCAGGTCGGTGTAGAGCCGCGCGGTCTTGAGGTTGTAGTTGCCGGTGGACAGGTGCGCGTAGCGGGCGAGCTTCCTGCCCTCGCGCCGGGTGATGAGCAACGCCTTGCCGTGGGTCTTGAGGCCCACCACGCCATACACCACCTGCGCGCCCACGCTCTCCAGGCGCTCGGCCCAGTTGATGTTGGCTTCCTCGTCAAAACGCGCCTTGAGCTCCACCACGGCCGTGACTTCCTTGCCGCGGCGGGCAGCCTCGATCAGCAGGTCCATGAGCACGGAGTCGCTGCCGGCGCGGTAGATGGTCATCTTGATGGCCAGCACCTGCGGGTCGGCCACGGCCTGGCGCAGGAAGCTCACCACGGGGTCGAAGCTCTCGAAGGGGTGGTGCAGCAGCACGTCGCCCTTCTGCAGGGTGTCGAAGATGGATGCGGCCGCCGGCACGGACCTGGACCACTGCGCCGCATAGGGCGCAAACAGTAGCGTGCTCTTGGGCGATACCGTCACCTGGTCGATCATGGTGGTGAAGCGCACCAGGTTGACCGGGCCATTGATGCGGAAGAGCGCATCGGCCGGCAGGCTGAACTGCTTGAGCAGAAAGTCCGAAAGGTCCGGCGGGCAGGCGCTGCCCACTTCCAGGCGCACGGCGTTGCCGAAGTGCCGCGCCGTGAGGTTCAGGCGCAGGGCCTGGCGCAGGTTGGTGACGTCCTGTTCGTCCACAGACAGGTCGCTGTCACGCGTGACGCGGAACTGCGAGAAGCCTTCCACCTCGCGGTCCGGAAAGAGCTCGTGCAGATGCGCGCGGATCACACTTGAGAGCAGCACAAACACCTGCTTGCCCTTGCTCACCTTGTCCGGCAGGCGGATCACGCGGGGCACCACGCGCGGCACCTTGACGATGGCAATCGAGTTCTCGCGGCCGAAGGCGTCCTTGCCCGACAGGCGCACGATGAAGTTCAGGCTCTTGTTGGCCACCTGCGGGAAGGGGTGTGCCGGATCCAGGGCGATGGGAATCAGCAGCGGGCGCACTTCGCGCTGGAAGAACTCCGCCACCCAGGCCATCTGCGCGGCGTCGCGCTCGGCATGGGAAAGGATCTCGATGCCTTCCTTCTTGAGCATGGGCATGAGCGTGCGCGCCAGTACTTCATACTGCTCCTGCACCAGCGCCTGGGCCTCGGCAATCACCGGGCCGAACCAGCGCGCAGCGTCCGGCATCTCCGGGGCCTTGCCGTTCAGGGGCAGGTAGTCGGAGATGCGGATCTCGAAGAACTCGTCCAGGTTGGATGAGACGATGCACAGGTAGCGCAGGCGCTCGAGCAGGGGCACGTCGTCGCGCTTGGCCTGGGCCAGCACCCGGCGGTTGAACTGGAGGATGGCGAGTTCGCGGTTGAGCAGTTCGCGCCGGGCAGGCGGCGCGGCCGTTGCAGACTCCGGCGCTGCGGCAAGGGCCGCTGTGGCTGCGGGCCGGGGGGTGGCCTTGGGCTTGGCTGCGGCCTTGCCGCTCTTTTCTGCGGGCCCCTTGCGTTCTGTCTTGGGGGCGGTCTTGCGCTGGGCTTTGCTCTTGGCCATCGGTTCGGTCATCCGCGGAGTGTGACAAGTTGATGTCACGCTTTGATGACAGGCTTTTAACCCGATCTGCGCGCCTCAGGCACTGCGGCACATCAAGACTTGCCCGCACCCCCGCGCACGGCCCAGGCCCACAGGCCGATGCCGCCCACAATCATGGGCAAAGACAGCCATTGCCCCATGGACAGGCCGCCCGCCAGCAGACCCAGCTGCGCATCGGGCTGGCGGGCAAACTCGGCAATGAAGCGGAAGCTGCCGTAGCCAATCAGGAACACGCCACTCACCGCGCCCGTGGCGCGTGGGCGGGACGAATACACCCACAGGATGATGAACAGCAGCAGCCCCTCAAGCGCAAACTGGTAGAGCTGGCTGGGGTGACGGGGCAGGGCGCCGTATTGCTGCAGCATGGGCAGCAGGCTGGGATTTGCAGCAGCCAGTGCGGCATCGGCATTGCGGGCCTGCGGGAACAGCATGGCCCAGAAGGCTGCGGGGTCGGTCACGCGGCCCCAGAGTTCGCCATTGATGAAGTTGCCCATGCGCCCCGCGGCGAGACCCGTGGGCACCAGCGGGGCGATGAAGTCCGTGATGTCCAGCCAGGCGCGCTTGCGGGTGCGCGAGAACCACCACATCGCAACCAGCACGCCGAGAAAGCCGCCGTGAAAGCTCATGCCCCCCTTCCAGATCATGAAGATCTGCAGCGGGTTCTGCAGGTGGGTGGCGAGGTCGTAGAACAGGATGTAGCCGATGCGGCCACCGAGAATCACGCCCAGCGCACCGAGGAAAACGAGGTCTTCGAGATCCTGCAGCGTGAGATTGGTGGTGCCCTTGACGATGCGGTAGCGGCCCAGCAGATAGAACAGCACGAAGGCCACGAGGTACATGAGGCCGTACCAGTGGACGGCCACGGGCCCCAGGCTGATGGCCACGGGGTCGAAGGCGGGGTGCTGCATGGGCATGGTGCGGGGGCCGAAACGGCCTTGGGCATGGGAAGAGGCTGCGTAGAATAAGCCAGAGCCTCTACCGAGCTGTTGCAAGCCGTCCCGGCGCTGATCCGCACCCCGAATCTGCCGCCCTGCATACCGTTCGCAGCATCATTGCGAACGCTCCGTCTGAGCAGACTTCGCCCGCCCGGACGGGACACTGCTGGCGTCCCCGTCAGCGCATGTTGCTTCACGCGCGCCGCTTCATTCGCGCCGATTCAATCGCACAGAAACACGACCATGCCGCACAACGATCGCTCAAAGAACGTCACCCAAGGGGTGCAACGCAGCGCCAACCGCGCCATGTACTACGCCATGGGCTACAAGAAGGAGGACTTCGACAAGCCCATGATCGGCGTGGCCAACGGCCACTCCACCATCACACCCTGCAACAGCGGGCTGCAGCGCCTGGCCGATGCCGCAGTGGATGCCATCAAGGGCGCCAACGCCAATGCCCAGCTCTTCGGCACGCCGACCATCTCGGACGGCATTGGCATGGGCACCGAGGGCATGAAGTATTCGCTCGTGTCGCGCGAGGTGATCGCCGACTCCATCGAGACCTGCGTCATGGGCCAGTGGATGGACGGCGTGGTCGTCATCGGCGGCTGCGACAAGAACATGCCCGGCGGCATGATCGCCATGGCGCGCACCAATGTGCCGGGCATCTACGTGTACGGTGGCACGGTCAAGGCAGGTCACTACAAGGGGCAGGACCTCAACATCGTCAGCGCCTTCGAGGCGGTGGGGCAGTTCACGGCCGGCACCCTGAGCCAGGAGGACTTCGAGCAGATCGAGCAGCGCTGCATCCCGGGCAGCGGCTCCTGTGGCGGCATGTACACCGCCAACACCATGAGTTCGAGCTTCGAGGCGCTGGGCATGAGCCTGATGTACTCCAGCACCCAGGCCAACCCGGACGACGAGAAGGTGGTGTCCACGGCGGAAGCCGCGCGCGTGCTGGTCGAGGCGGTGAAGAAGGGCATCAAGCCG
>DASSQC010000071.1:0-3933 GCA_035702705.1 Burkholderiaceae bacterium
TGCCGCCGGCGGCGCGCGATGACCGAACCCTGACGGAGCACCCCCATGCGCATTCTCCCCACCCTGCTGCTGGCAGCCACCGCCGGCCTCCTCGCCGCCACTGCCTTGGCCAACGTCGACCCGGGCCAGACCGCACCCGCCTTCACGCTCAAGGACCTCGGCGGCAAGGACGTGAGCCTCGCCCAGTTCAAGGGCAAGACCGTCGTGCTCGAATGGAACAACCCCAAGTGCCCGTTCATCGTGAAGCACTACAGCTCGGGCAACATGCAGGAACTGCAGCGCACGGCTGGCAAGGACGTGGTCTGGCTGGCCATCAATTCCACCAACCCCAAGAGCAGCGACTACATGAGCGCAGCGGATCTGAGCAAGTGGGTCGGTGAGCAGAAGAGCCAGCCCACCGCCTATCTGCTGGACCCCGAAGGCAAGGTCGGCCAGGCCTATGGTGCGAAGACCACGCCGCACATGTTCGTGATCAACGCCCAGGGCACGGTGGTCTATGACGGTGCGATCGACGACAAGCGCACCGCACGCCCCGAAGATGCCAAGACGGCCAACAACTTCGTGCGCGCCGCGCTCGGCGATGTGGCCGCCGGCCGCGCCGTGGCCAACGCGACCAACCAGCCCTACGGCTGCAGCGTCAAGTACTGAGCCCCGCCCAGAGCCCCGCAGGCGCGTTCACTGCGCCGCGGGCAGGACCTCGGCGGCGCGCGCGTTGCGGGCGCGCCGCGCCTCCGAGACCTTGAGCACCAGCCGGATCAGGTCGTCCGGCCGGAAAGGCTTGCTGAGGTATTCATCCATGCCGCCGGTCAGCGCCTTGTCTCGCTCGCCGTGCATCGCATCGGCCGTCATGGCGATGATCGGCAGACGGCCGGCCGCCGCCACCGCGGGCGCCGTGCTGCGTGCCGCCTCGCGCGCCTCGATCAGGCGGATCGCCCGCGTGGCCTCGAAACCGTCCATGTTGGGCATGTGAATGTCCATGAGCACGGCATCGAAGTGATCGGTGCCGCGCTCGACGATCTCGCGCACCGCCTGCAGGCCGTTGATCACGGAGACGCACTCCCCGCCGGCCAGGGCAATCACCCCCTCGGCCACGGCACGGTTCACGGCGTTGTCCTCGACCAGCAGCACCCTCAAGCCCTGCAGATCGGAGGCCTTGGCCTCGCTCATCGCGTGCGGCATGGTCAGCGTGTCTTCCTCGGCCACACCCATCTGCAGCTCGAACCAGAATTCGCTGCCCACCCCCGGTTCGCTGCGCACCTGCAGACGGCCGCCCAGACGCTCGATGAGCTGACCGGAAATGCTCAGGCCCAGACCGGCACCGCCCTCGGCACGGCGCAGGCCGCGCTCGACCTGCTCGAACGGTCGGAAGATGCGGCTGAGCTCAGCGGCCGGGATGCCGATGCCGGTGTCCTTGACCGAGAATCGCAAGTGCGCAGTACCCGGCGCGAAACCGAGCTGCTCGATCTCGAGGCCCACCGACCCGCTTGAGGTGAACTTGATGCCATTGCCCACAAGGTTCATGAGCACCTGGCGCAGGCGCAGCGGGTCGGTCATCACCACCGGCAGGGTGCCGGGCCAGTGGCCCTTGAGCTGCAGCCCCTTGCGATCCGCCTCGGCACGGAAGGTCTGGCAGACCTGCTCGGCCAGCTCGCCAAGCCGGACCGGTGCCATCTCGATCGCAATGCGGCCGGACTCGCTCTTGGTGACATCGAGCACGTCATTGAGAATGGCGAGCAGGCTTTCGGCCGACTGCTGAGCCATGGTCAGGTGGCGGCGCTGATCCTCGCGCAGCGGACCGGCCAGCACGAGCCCGGTCATGCCGATCACGCCATTGAGCGGCGTGCGCACCTCGTGGCTCATCTGCGCAAGGAAGGCGGTCTTGGCCAGCGTCGCCTCCTCGGCGGCATTGCGTGCCTCGGACAGGGCGCTCTGCGTGCGCCGGTGCCGCTCGGCCTCCTCGCGCAGCGCGTCGTTCTGTGCCACCAGCTGCATGTTCAGGCGCTCCTGGCTGGCAGCGGCCTGCTCGCGCTCCAGACGCAGACGCACCGACTGCACCAGGACGCCGTTCATGTGGGCGGCCGAACGATGCAGCACGAAGGCCAGAAAGGCGGTCAGGACCGCGAGGCTTGCGCCGAGCTCGCCGCCAAGCACCACAAAGCCGGTGGCCACCGGCGCCAGCACGGCCAGCATGAAGCCCTGGTACACCCGGGCATCAGCCGCCAGCATGGCCAGGCCGCCGGCAGACATGCCGATCAGCAGGGTCATGACGGCCAGCTTGGCCGTGAGATCGGCCCAGACCACGGCCGAGACACCCAGCACGCACCAGAGCAGCGCATTGACGAATACCCCCACGCGCAGATGGCTCAGCCACTGCGCCGAGGATTTCTGCGCCGGGGCCTGGCGGTACTGCCACAAGCGCCAGCTGCGCCAGGCCGTATTGCCCAGCGCGAGCAACAGCCAGCTGACGAGGAATGGAAGAGGCAGCGTGCTTCTCAGCAGCCAGGCAAACAGCACGGCGGCGAGCACCACGGCCAGCTGCCCTAGGGGAGCGCCCTGGTACAGCATGCGGACCAGTTCGGCATCGAGCCGTTGGCCGGGATCGTCCTCCAACTGCGCAGACATGGCCTCTCCGGGTCAGTGGTCGGCCGGCGCCGCAGCCGCTCAGGGTGTCCGCGCGCACAGCCCACAAGTCCGATCGATCTTAGTCCCGTGATCTCAACACACAAGCCCGGCTTTGCCTGTGCTCATTGACGCAGAGACATCGGCCGCAAGGACGATCAGCGTCTCGCGCCAAGCCACTCGATGTCCAGGCGCACCGCGCGCGGCCCGGCGGCCGGCGGCGTGCCGGGCACCCAGACCGCCCGCAGGGTCTGCGCCGGCAGCTTGCGGCCGTTGCTGGTGGTCTGGCTGCTCCAGCGCACCGCACCCGGTTCGACCACCACGCGAGGCGTCACGCCCGGCTCGATGAAGTCCTCGCGATCGAAGAACAGCTCACCGCGCGTGGCGAGGCGCTCGGGCAGGCGCAGTCTCACATCGATTCCGCGGCCGTCGGCATCGAGCCGTGCCTGGCCCGATGCACCTTCGACGGGCCGCGGCAGGCGCGCCCGTGCATCGACAAACCGCGCTGCATGGCGGCCTGGTGCGGGCGGGGCGTGGCGCACCGGGAGCTCCAGCACGAGCTCGGCTGCTTCGGGAATGCAGGACTCCTTGCAGACCAGCCAGTCCGCCGCGAGGCGGATGCTGAGGCTGGCACCTGGCCTGAGACTGCGGCCGGGGAAGGCCAGCAGCGGCAGCAGATGCAGGCCTTCGTAGCCGTAGGACGCCAGCCGCCCGACGGGATAGCGGTAGGGGTGCGGCCACTCGATCTCACCCACGCGCAGGCCGGGCGGCAGCGTCCAGCTGAGGCTGGGGGGGATGCCGGCGTCACCCGGGTTCTTCCAGTAGGTGTGCCACTTCTCGTCGTGCAGCATCGACAGGCCGAGCCAGAAGGGGCGGCCCGGCTGCACGCTCTCGACCTCGGCCATGAGCTCGACCGCGACATGGCCGGGCTTGGCCCGCGGCCCCGGCCGGCCCGCGTTCGACTGGGCCTGCGTGCGGGCCGGAGCGAGGACCGCCAGGCTGCCTGCCGCCAGCACGAGGCGACGGCGCCCGACATCGATCACGCGACCAGCAGACATGATTCAAAGCTCCGCAGACTGGGTCCGCACCAGCACGGCATATCGGCCGTTGTGGGCCATCAGGCTGTCGTGCGTGCCCTGCTCCACCACCTGGCCTTCATCGATCAGCACGATCCAGTCGGCATCGCGCGCGGCACCCAGGCGGTGCGTCACCGTCAGCGTGGTGCGGTTCTTGGTGAGCCGCAGCAGCGCCTGCTGTACCGCTGCCTGGGATTCCGCATCCAGCGCCGAGGTCGGTTCGTCCAGCAGCAGGATC
>DASSQC010000072.1:0-2185 GCA_035702705.1 Burkholderiaceae bacterium
GATGTGCGTGAACTGGCCCGCGTGCTCACCGGCTGGACCCTGGACCCGAATGCACCCAATGGCTTCCGCTTCGCGGCGCGCGCGCACGATACGGGCGAGAAGGTCGTGCTCGGCCAGCGCTTCGGCAACGAGGGCGAGGCCGAGGGCGTGCGCGCCATCGAGATGCTGGCCACCCACCCCGCCACCGCGCAGCGCATTGCCCTGCGTCTGGCGCAGTGGTTCGTGGCGGACAACCCGCCCAAGGCCCTGACGGACCGTCTGGCCGCCAGCTTCTCGGCCAGCCGCGGCAACCTGCGCACCGTCATGCGCACCCTGGTGCAGAGCCCGGAGTTCTGGGACGAGCGCAACCAGCTCGTCAAGACGCCCATGGACTATGCCTGCAGCACCCTGGCGCTCACCGGCGGCGTGAACCCCACGGCCCAACCCGGCGCGGGCTTGCAGCGCGTGCGCACGGCCCTGGGCTTTCTGGCGCAGGCCGGTCAGCCCATGCATGGCTGGCAGACGCCCGATGGCTACAAGGTGGACGCCGCCACCTGGGTGGCCCCGGAAGCGCTCACACGCCGTGCCGACCTCGCCTTTGCCCTGGCGCGTGATGCGCAACCCGGTACCGACCTGGCCCGCTTCCTGGCGCCCAGCACCCTGGCGCGTATCCAGCAGGAGCCCGAACCCAGCCGCCTGGCGCTGATGCTCGCCAGCCCCGAATTCATGAAGAAGTAGGCCGCGGCGTATCGCCGCCGCACGCAACCCCATCATCCAGGAGACGCTCATGTCCTCCCTCAATCGCAGACAGTTTCTGGCCGGCGCCACGGCGCTGGGCCTGTCCGCCGGCTTTGCCGCCGCACCGCTCCGGGCACAGACCCGCGCGGGTAGCGGCAGCCTTCAGGGCGGGCGGCTCGTGGTGGTGTTCCTGCGCGGCGCCTACGACGGCCTCTCGGCCTTCGTGCCCTATGCCGATCCCGAGTACGGCCAGCTGCGCCGCAACACCCGCATTCCTGCGCCGGATGGCACGGCGCAGACCGCGCTCGATCTCGACGGCCGCTTCGGCCTGCACCCGGCGCTCTCTCCGCTCTTGCCGCTGTGGAACAGCCAGCAGCTGGCCGTGATTCCGGCCGCGGGCTCGCCGGACCCGACGCGCTCGCACTTCGAGGCGCAATACATGTGGGAAGTCGGCCAGACCGGCCGGGTGGCCAGCATGCCGGGCTGGATGAACCGCCTGGCGGGGCTGGATGCCGGGGCCATGCGCGAGGACCTGATCCTCGGGGTGGGGGAGGCCAACCCCGCCATCCTGGCCGGGCCGTCCAAGGCGCGCCTGATTCCGCGCGGCCAGGCCGCCACCAACACCGGCGTGCTGGCCAATGAGCGCACCCGCAACGCGCTCATGGATCTCTACAAGGGCGACGACGCCATTGCCCGCGGCTTCCGCGAAGGCAGCCAGAGCCGCCTGGCCAGCGCGCGCGAACTGACGCCTGCCGATGCCGCCGCCATGAACACGCAGATGACGCAGCGCGAGGCCGTGGCCGCCGCGCAGCGCAACATGGCCAGCAGCGTGCGGCCCGATGGGCGGCTGCGCAACAACGCGCCGGACCGTCGGCGTCAGCAGGTGGCCTATGCCGCCGGCAGCGACGCCGCGATGGATGCGCAGGCCGCCAGCGGCATGGCCGATATGCCGGATGTGAAATTGGCCGATGGCCGCAGCTACAACGCCGTGCTGGCCGCTGCCAACAACGGCGCGCCCAGCGTGCAGGGTCTGGCGCTGGACGCGCGCCACCTGGCCACGCTGATGAAAAACGACCCGAGCCTGCGCCTGGGCTTCCTGTCCGCCGGCGGCTGGGACACCCACGCCAACCAGGGTGGCGTCACCGGCCAGCTCGCCAACAACCTGGGCAACCTGGCCAACGCCCTGGCCGTGCTGCGCGAGCAGTTCAACCAGCCGGGCGATCTGATCATGGTGATGAGCGAATTCGGCCGCACCGCCGCCGAAAACGGCACCGGCGGCACCGACCACGGGCATGGCAACGCCATGTGGCTGATCGGCGACCGTGTGAATGGCGGCCGGATCCACGGCCAGTGGGCCGGCCTGGCCCGCGGCAACCTCAACGAGAACCGCGACCTGCCCGTGCTGCATGACTTCCGCAGTGTGATCGCACAGGGTCTGCGCGCGAGCTTCGGTCTGTCAGATAACCGT
>DASSQC010000073.1:0-6919 GCA_035702705.1 Burkholderiaceae bacterium
AGAAGGGCTGAAGAAGTATGACCAACAAGCGAGAATTGCTTGTTGGTTCGGATAAAATCAGTCACTTTCGGCCGTTCTATCTAAGACGTCCGCATCGGGGGCCGACCCCGCAAGCGCCAGACCGGGCATCCCGAACGGTGCGAACTGCGTGACCCGCGCTGTCACAATCGCGGCTCTTGCCGCCTGCTTCGCAGAATCCGCCCGCCGCTTGACGCCATGCCCAAGGATGCCGCTCCCACCATGCCCCAAACCGCCGCGCTGATCGCCGCCATCGAACACGGCGCCGCCGAGCTGCGCTGCGGCCTGCCTGCGGCTGGGGCCGAGAAGCTCGCGCGCTACGTGGAGCTGCTGGCCAAGTGGAACAGCAAGATCAACCTCACGGCCATCCGCGATCCGGCCGAGATGGTCACGCACCACATTCTGGACAGCCTGGCGGTGGTGCCGGAGTTCGCGCGATTCACGCAGGGGCAGGGCGTGCGCGTGGCCGACATCGGCACCGGCGCAGGCCTGCCGGGCATCGTGCTGGCTGTGGCGCTGCCGCAGCTGCATGTGACCTGCATCGACGCGGTGGAGAAGAAGATCAGCTTCGTGCAGCAGGCCATCGGCACGCTGGGCCTGTCGAATGCCCGCGCGATCGCCACGCGCGTGGAACTGCATCACGAGAGCTACGACATCGTCACCTGCCGGGCCTTTGCTTCGCTGGCCGAGATCGTGCAGCTCACGGGGCATCTGGTGGCGCCCGGCGGCTGCATTCTGGCCATGAAGGGCCCGCGTCTGGAGGCGGAGGCCGCGGCGCTGCCCGCGGGCTGGTCCTTCCTCGGCGCCGTGGACCTGCGCGTGCCGGGCCTGGAGGAGACGCGCAATCTGGCGCTGCTGCGGCGCGCGGCCGACTGAGCTGCCCGCGCGGGCAGGGCAGGGCGGGCAGGCCTCGGTGGGGTGCGAAACTCGCCCACCCGCGCCTACCTGTCTGCCAAGCCGCCATGACCGCACTCGCCATCACCGACCTCTGGGCCTTTGTGATTGCCGTGATCGTGTTTCTTGCGATCCCCGGCCCGGGCACCTTTGCGCTGCTCACGGGCACCAGCAAGGGCGGGGTGCGCGGCGGCTATGCCACGCTGGCCGGGCTGGTGCTGGGCGACCAGGTGCTGATGTGGCTGGCCGTGGCCGGGGTGGCGGCCCTGCTCAAGGCGCACCCGGCGGTGTTTCATGCGGTGCAGTACGCGGGCGCGGCCTATCTGGTGTGGATCGGTGTCGGCCTGCTGCGCGCCAAGGAGGGTGCGGGGACAGGTTTCATCCCCATGCAGCCGGGACACTGGTTCCGGCAGGGTTTCCTGATCACGGTGCTCAACCCCAAGGCCATCGTGTTCTACATGGCCTTCTTCCCGCTGTTCATCGACCCGGCGCGCGATCCCGGACTGACGACCTTTGCCGTGATGGCCCTGCTGATCGCGCTCATCACGCTCCTGTACTGCACCGGGATCATTTTCATCGGCGATGCGCTGGCCCGGCGATTGCGAGACAATCGACGCTTTGGCCAGTGGATGCAGCGCGCCGCCGGGGTCTTCCTGATCGGCTTCGGCATCCGCCTGGGCACGCAGTAGGGTCGCGGGGGCGGCCCCAACACGACGGATACCGATGAAAATCTTTTGTGTCGCCAACCAGAAGGGCGGGGTGGGCAAGACCACGACCGCCGTGAACCTGGCCGCCGGGCTGGCGCAGATCGGCCAGCGCGTGCTGCTGGTGGATCTGGACCCGCAGGGCAATGCCACCATGGGATCGGGCGTGGCCAAGCAGTCGCTCAAGACCACGGTCTATCACGTGCTGATCGGTTCGAGCAGCGTGGCGCAGGCCCGCATCAAGACCGAGGCCGGCTATGACGTGCTGCCCGCCAACCGCGAGCTGGCCGGGGCCGAGGTGGAACTGGTGGAGCTCGATGACCGCGAGCGCCGCATGAAGGCCGCCCTGGCCACGGTGGCGGCCGACTACGACTTCATCCTGATCGACTGCCCGCCCAGCCTGTCGATGCTCACGCTCAATGCGCTGGTGAGTGCGCACGGCGTCATCATTCCCATGCAGTGCGAATACTTCGCGCTCGAGGGGCTGACGGATCTGGTCAACACCATCAAGCGCGTGACCGGCGCCTTCAACAAGGAGCTCACCATCATCGGCCTCTTGCGCGTGATGTTCGACCCCCGCATGACCCTGGCCCAGCAGGTCAGCAGTCAGCTCGAGAAGCACTTTGCCGACAAGGTCTTCCGCACCATCATCCCGCGCAACGTGCGTCTGGCCGAGGCGCCGAGCTACGGCCAGCCCGGCGTGGTGTTCGACCCCGCCTCCAAGGGCGCGCAGGCCTACGTGGGCTTTGCCGAGGAGCTGGTCTCGCGCATGGCCTCGGTGGACGGTGCCGGCGCCAAGGTGGCGGCATGAGCGGGCCGCTGGCCAGCGCCCGGGTGCTGCTGCTGCCCGGCTGGGAGAACAGCGGGCCGCGCCACTGGCAAAGCCGCTGGGAGCATCTGTACAACTACCCGCGTGTGGGCGGTGCTGCGGCCGGGTTCGACGAGCAGAGCTATTGGTTCGCCCCCAGGCTGATTGACTGGATCACCGCGCTGGAGCAGGCCGTGGCGCAGGCCAGCGGCCCGGTGGTGCTGGTGGCGCACAGCCTGGCCTGCCATCAGGTGGCGCACTGGGCGCGGCAGACGGCGCATGCCGGCAAGGTCAAGGGTGCGCTGCTGGTGGCGCCGCCCGACATCGAACTGCCGCGCTGGGACCAGGCGCCCTTCGTGAGCTTCCGGCCGATTCCGCGCCAGCGCCTGCCCTTTGCCAGCATCGTGCTGGCCGCCACGAACGATCCCTTCGGCAGCCAGATCCGTGCGCGTGACATGGCCGCCGACTGGGGCAGCCAGTTCATCGGTGTGGGCCTGATGGGCCACATCAACAGCGACAGCGGCCTGGGCGACTGGGCCGCCGGCCATGAACTGCTGGCGCAGTTCAAGTAGGCGCGCCACGCGTTCCACCCCGGCCGTGCGCCGCAGTCCCATCCTCTGCACCCTGTGAGCGATCCCGCCTCTGCACTCCTGGCCGGCTGGAGCGGCGCTGCGGCCCAGTCGGCGCAGTCCGCCCAGCTCGACCCCGCTGCCGTGCCGGCCTGCATTCCGCCGGCGCTGCGCAGCCAGGCCGGGCTGCTTGCCTTCACCATCGAGCAGGCCAGCCTGAACAGCAGCCAGCCGGCCGAGCAGGCCTTCCACGACGGCTGGTTGCTGCGCTTCTCGCCGGGCAAGGCCAAGCGCGCGCGCAGCGTGCAGCCCCTCATGGCCGGCGCGCTGCCCCTGGAAGACAAGATCAGCCATGTGCGCCGCTTCTACGAGGCACGTGGCCTCACCCCCATCATCCGCATCACGCCCATGGTCCAGCCCGCCCATCTGGACGACACGCTCGCCGCCCTCGGCTGGCGGGCGTTCGAGGACTGCCGTGTGATGCAGCGCACGCTCGACCCGCGCCTGCCCGTCTTCGACGAGGCCGAGGCCGCAGCGCGCGGGTTGAAGCTGGTGGAGATGAATGTGGCCGAGTTCACGCGCCTGATCGGCGGCTGGCGCGGTTCCTCGGCCACCGCGATGGCGGCCCATGCCGCCCGCCTGCAGGCCCAGCCGTTTCCGAGCACGCTGCTGGCCCTGCACGACGCGCACGGTCCGGCGGCCGTGGGCCAGTTCGTGCTCGAAGGCGAGGGCGCCGGCCCCACCGTGGGTGGCGTGGCGGGCCTGTTCGACATCTTCACCGCCGCCGAGGTGCGCGGCCAGGGCCATGCCCGGCGCCTGACCGCCGCGCTGCTCGACCGCGCCACCGCCGCCGGCGCCCGCCGCGCCTATCTGCAGGTGGACGCGCATAATGGCGCCGCGCGCGCCGTCTACACGGCCCTCGGGTTCACGGACCTGTACGCCTACTGGTATCGCGCGCCGGGCGCCATTCTTCAGCCATAAAGGCCTGAAGAGGCGCATCCGGCAAGCCTCTGAAACACAGAATCAAGGATTCATGCGGTTCTTCAGGCCAAAATGCCTGAAAACCCGCATGGGACAAGCGGAAAGCCTTCCCGCAGCGCGGTCAGGCACCGCAGATTTGCAAAGACCACGATGGTGAAACGACCCAAAGGCCTGGGCCGCGGCCTGGACGCCCTGCTCGCCGGCAACGACGAAGCCGCCCCGCCCGCCAAGGACACGACCGGCACCCTGCGTGTCGAACAGCTCCAGCCCGGCAAGTACCAGCCCCGCACGCGCATGGACGAGACCGCGCTGACCGAGCTGGCGGACAGCATTCGCGCCCAAGGCTTGATGCAGCCGATCCTGGTTCGCAGCGTCGGCGCGGAACGCTTTGAGATCATCGCCGGTGAGCGCCGCTGGCGCGCCTCGCAGCTGGCCGGCCTGACCGAGGTGCCGGTGCTGATCCGCGATGTGCCCGACGAGAACGCCGCGGCCATGGCGCTGATCGAGAACATCCAGCGCGAAGATCTCAACGCACTGGAAGAAGCGCAGGGCGTGCAGCGGCTCATCAACGAGTTCGGCCTGACGCACGAGCAGGCCGCCACGGCGATTGGCCGCAGCCGCAGCGCCACCTCCAACCTGCTGCGTCTGCTCAATCTGGCCAAGCCGGTGCAGACCATGCTGCTGGCCGGCGACCTCGACATGGGCCATGCCCGTGCGCTGCTGGCCGTGGACGCCGCCACCCAGATCACCCTGGCCAACCAGATCGCCGCCAAGCGTCTGAGCGTGCGCGAGGCCGAGAAGCTCGTGGCCAAGGTCGGCGCCGAGTTCACGCTCAAGGCCAGCCAGGCGCCCAAGAAGACGGCCGAGGATCGCGACACCCTGCGCCTGGCCGAGCAGCTGTCCGAGGCCCTGGGCACGTCCGTGACCATCAAGCCCGGCAAGAAGGGCGCCGGCACCCTGGTGATCGACTATCACTCGCTGGATGCCCTGCAGGGCGTGGTCGAGCGCCTGCTGCCCGACGCGAGTCGCTGAGCGCTGCGGCGGCGCGTGACACGCTGCCGCAAGCTGCCCAGACTTGGTGCAAATCACTAGTTTGGACGCGGAGCGTGCTTTGACGCGGTGCGTCAAATCCAACTACACTCCAAAAGTTTTGTGGATCGCATGAATTTGGGAAATTCATCGGTCCGAAATCTGGGATCGATCAACGTCGAATCCGTGTTTTTCGGCGCTTTCTGAGCGCGCGGAGGCCGGATTGGCGGTCCGTGAGTGCCGCAAGGCCGGAAATGTGTGCCATGTGGACGACCGGACAACGGCAGCTGATCTTCACCGTGATCGCCGAATGGCTCGGCGCGATCGTCGTGAGTCTGGTCTGTCTGCCGTTTGGCGTGATGGCCGGGGTGTCGGCATTTCTCGGCGCCGCCGCCTACGCGACTCCCAGTTCGATCCTGGCCTTGCGCCTGCTCCTGACGGGGCAATCGCAGGGCGCAAACCCAGTGTCGTTGCTCTTGGGCATCCTGCTGCGCGTCGCAGGGGCCGTGGCGATCCTCGGTTTGGTGGTTGCGTACGTATCTCCCATCGTCTGGCCGGCGCTGCTGGTCGGGCTGATCGTCGCAGTCCACGTTCCCCTATTTGCCCTTTTGATCCGATAAGAACATGGCCGCTGGTAACGCCGCACCGACACCGTCCGAGTACATCGTTCATCACCTCGGCCACCTCAACAGCTCAGGGCATCCGCAGAAGGTGATCGTCGATTTCTCGATCATCAACTACGACACCCTGTTCTGGTCCATCCTCTGCGGCGTGACCGCCTGCCTGTTCATGTGGGCCGTGGCGCGCAAGGCCACCTCGGGTGCACCGGGCCGGATGCAGGCCCTGGTCGAGATGCTCGTGGACATGGTCGAGGACCAGTCCAAGTCCATCGTCAATGGCGACCGTCGCTTCGTCGCCCCGCTCGCGCTGCTGCTGTTCGTCTGGATCGTGCTGATGAACAGCCTCGACCTGATCCCCGTCGATCTGGCCAAGGCCGTGATCAAGGCCGTGGGTCTGGGCGACGTGATCCACTACCACCGCATTCTGCCCACCGCCGATCTCAACGCCACCCTGGGCATGTCGCTGGGTGTGCTGCTGCTGATGTTCTATTACGGCATCAAGATCCACAAGCCGGGTGGCTTCATCGCCCAGCTGTTCACCGCCCCCTTCCATGCGCACGGCTTCATGGCCATCTTGATGGCGCCTGTGAACCTGCTGCTCAACATCATCGAGTACCTCGCCAAGGCCGTGTCGCTGGGCATGCGACTGTTCGGCAACATGTTCGCCGGCGAGCTGCTGTTCATGCTGATCGCGCTTCTGGGCGCCTCCGGTGTCTGGTGGGCCATGGGCCTGCACCTGATGGCCGGCGCCATGTGGGCGATCTTCCACATCCTGATCGTTGTGTTGCAGGCCTTCATCTTCATGATGCTGACGCTCGTGTACATCGGCCAGGCGCACGACGGCCACTGATCGACACGCTTTTCGACCCGTTCAGATCCGTTTTCTCTTTCTTTCCAACTCGCTACTTCTCTAGACCTTAAGGAGCAATCATGACCAACGTAGCATTTGTTGCCCTGGCCTGCGGCCTGATCATCGGCCTGGGTGCCATCGGTGCCTGTATCGGCATCGCCATCATGGGCGGCAAGTACCTCGAAGCTTCGGCCCGCCAGCCCGAGCTCATGAACACGCTGCAGACCAAGATGTTCCTGCTGGCCGGCCTGATCGACGCCGCCTTCCTGATCGGCGTCGGTATCGCGATGCTGTTCGCCTTCGCGAACCCCTTCGTCTGATCGATCCACGCCCCTGGTAGCGAGTTCGAGGGGCGCTGCTGAACCAGCGCCCCTTTTCAACCTACCTCGTTTCGCAGTCCCCGCTTCATTCAGGACCTCAGGCCGTGAATCTCAACGCCACACTCA
>DASSQC010000074.1:0-5254 GCA_035702705.1 Burkholderiaceae bacterium
CAGCTCGTAGCCATGATGCTCTGCGCGCCAGGTGAAGTGACCGACGATCTCCTGGGCATAGGGATCGAGCAGCAACTTGTTGGCGTTGAAGCGGTGGCCGTTCCAGGGCTCGTAAGGCCCGTGGGCGCGAAAGCCGTACACCAGCCCCGGCCCCACGCCCGGAAGAAAGCCGTGCCACACGCTGTCGTGCGGCCCGAACATCGGATAGCGGCGCAGCTCGCGCACGCCATCGGCATCGAACACGCACAGCTCCATGCGCTGGGCATGCTGGCTGAACACGGCAAAGTTGACACCGCCGTCACGCGCCAGACTGCCGAAGGGCTCGTGGCGGCCGGGCTCAAGCTGCTGCGGAAGGTGAACGCTCATGCGTGAGGAAGCGGGCTGCGCAGGGATCGGCGCCGAACTCAGGGGCACCAGAGCACGTCGACGTCCTGCAGTGCGGCGGCGGGCGTGGCGATCGGATCCGCACCGCGCAGGGCATTTTCGAGCACGGTGAGCTTGGTCTGCCCCTGGATCACCAGCGCCACGGAGCGCGCGTGCATCAATTCGGCGTAGGTCATCGAGATGCGCTCGATGGCCGGTGCAGCGGTGGTGGGGGCCGGGATGGCGACCAGGCGATCGGTATTGGCCGGGTCGAGCAGTGCCGCCAGGCCCGGTGTGCCCGGAAACAGCGAGGCAAAGTGGGCGTCGTTGCCCATGCCCAGCAGCACGAGGTCGTGCCGATGCAGACTGGACGGCAGGCCTGCGCGCAAGGCACCCACACCGGCACCGGCCGAGGGCGCGTTGTTCTTCAGCGGCACAAACTTCGCGCGGCTCGGACCCTCATGGGACAGCAGGGTGCGCCGGAGCATGGCGGCATTCGAGTGCGGATGGTCCTCATCGACCCAGCGTTCATCCGCCAGCATGACCGTGACCTTCTCCCAGGGCAGGTCCAGACTGGCCACCTGCGGCAGGAAGACCTCGGGCGTGCTGCCGCCGGAGAAGACCAGCTGTGCCGCACCGCGGGCCTGCACGCCCTGCATCACCGCGCCGGCCACACGGCCGGCCACGGCGTCGGACAGGGCCTGCACGCTCTTGAAGCGCTCGATGCGCGGCAGCAGGGCCGCGCCGGATTCAGTGATCGCCATCTGAATGTCTCTGCTTCCGATCAGCTTCAGGATTCTTCGGGCCAGGTGCTGCCGTCGCGGCCGACCAGTGCGGCAGACGCCGCCGGACCCCAGGTGCCCGCGTTGTAGGGCTTGGGGGGTTCGGGCGAGGCGTCCCAGCCGGCCATGATGGGCTCGACCCACCTCCATGCCGCTTCCTGCTCGTCACGGCGCACGAAGAGCGTGAGGCGGCCCTGGATCACCTCGATCAGCAGGCGCTCATAGGCCTCCTGCCTGCGGGCCTTGGCCGTGTCGGCAAAGTTCAGGTTGAGCGAGATCTCCTGCAGCTTCATGCCCTCGCCGGGCGTCTTGGCCTGCAGCTGCAGGGTCAGTCCTTCATCAGGCTGCAGGCGGATGATCATGCGGTTGTTCTCGGGTGCGCCCACCGAGGATTCGAAGATCGAGTGCGGCACCTGCTTGAAGTTGATGACAATCTCCGCCAGGCGCTGCTCCATGCGCTTGCCGGTGCGCAGATAGAACGGCACGCCGGCCCAGCGCCAGTTGGCGAGTTCCGCCTTCAGGGCCACGAAGGTCTCGGTACGCGAGCCGGGGGCAATGCCCTCTTCGTCCTGGTAGCCGGGCACGGGCTTGCCGGCCACGGCACCCGCGCGGTACTGGCCGCGCACGGTGTGGCTCTGCACTTCCGCCAGGGTGTAGGGCTTGAGCGCGCGCAGCACCTGGACCTTCTCGTCGCGTACGGCGTCGGCGTCGATCGTGGCCGGCGGCTCCATGGCCACGATGCACAGCAGCTGCAGCAGGTGGTTCTGCACCATGTCACGCAGGGCGCCGGTGTTGTCATAGAAGTCACCGCGGCCGCCCACGCCCACCTGCTCGGCAATGGTGATCTGCACGTCGCGAATCCAGGCCCGGGACCACAGGGGCTCGAACATGGCATTGCCGAAGCGCAGCGCCAGCAGGTTCTGCACCGTTTCCTTGCCCAGGTAGTGGTCGATGCGATAGATCTGGTGCTCGGCAAAGATGGCGCCCACGGCGTCATTGATGGTGCGCGAGGACGCCAGATCGCGGCCCAGAGGCTTTTCGAGCACCACGCGCGAGGCCGGCGTCACCAGCCCGGCCGCCGCGAGGTTCTGGCATATCGGTGTGAAAAGCGTCGGGGTGGTCGCCAGGTAATAGACACGGGCGCGGTTCACGTCCGGATGCATCGCCTCGGCCAGGCGCGCAAAGTCTGCGGGCTGGCCGGCATCCACGGTCACATAGCTCACGCGGGCCAGCAGTGCCGCCCAGGCGGTGGCATCAAAGCTGTCCCCCAGAAACTGCGGCACCTGCTCGGTCAGCAGGGCGTGGTACTGCTCGGTGGACAGGCTCTGGCGGGCGCAGCCGATGACGCGCACATCGTCCATGGACTTGCCACCGCGCGATGCGGCGTAGATCGCCGGGATGAGCTTGCGCATGGCGAGGTCGCCGGTACCGCCGAAGAACACCAGATCCGCGGAATGCGATGGGGACACGAACAGAACCTTTCTTGTAGGGCACGCCAGCGTGCGTTTGCACGGCCACCGGCCGGGCGCCTGCCCCAGAACCGGCCGCGGTCCTGACCTCCCATGCAGACGTCCCAATTCGGAACTCGCAGCAGGCACGCCGATGCGCGCCGCACCACGCGACGCCATCAAGGTAGCAAAACTACAGCTTAATGTAAACGCGATCCATGCCGACCCGACAGTGATAAAGCCCGCGACGAAAACGATTTCTTCCAGTGCACTACAGAGCGTTCGGCGTGAAGGAATGCGTGTCCGGGAGATCCAGCACGGGCGATTCGCTGATTGGCCCATGCCGTGCGAAAATGTAGTTTGCTTACGTATCGCTACTGCGCGCACGCGCCCGATGCCGTCGAAGAGGACACCATGCCGGTCAATGCCACGCTCGCCCAGGTCACCCAACGCATCATCGAACGCAGCCGCGACAGCCGGGGCCAGTACCTCAAGCGGCTCGACGCCCAGCGGGTGGATGGCGCCAAGCGGGCGCGCCAGTCCTGCGCCAACCTGGCCCACGCCTTTGCCGCGGCACCGGCCAATGACAAGCTGGTGCTGCGCGAACAGCGCGCGCCCAATGTGGGCATCGTCTCGGCCTACAACGACATGCTGTCGGCCCACCAGCCGCTGCAGCACTTCCCGGAGATCATCAAGCGGGCGGTGCGCGAGGTCGGTGCCACGGCCCAGTTTGCGGGCGGTGTACCGGCCATGTGCGATGGCGTCACGCAGGGTACGGCCGGCATGGAACTTTCGCTGTGGTCGCGCGACGTGATCGCCCAGGCCACGGCGGTGGCACTGTCGCACGACGTCTTCGATGCCGCGCTCATGCTGGGCGTGTGCGACAAGATCGTCCCGGGCCTGCTGATCGGGGCGCTGACCTTCGGCCACATCCCGACAATCTTTGTGCCCGCGGGGCCGATGACCTCGGGGCTGTCGAACGATGAGAAGGCCAAGGTGCGCCAGCTCTACGCCGAAGGCAAGGTCGGCCGCGAGGAGCTGCTCGAAGCCGAGGCCCAGGCCTATCACGGCGCCGGCACCTGCACCTTCTACGGCACCGCCAACAGCAACCAGATGCTCATGGAGATCATGGGCCTGCATCTGCCGGGCAGCGCATTCATCAACCCGGGCACCGGGCTGCGCGATGCGCTCACGGCCGAGGCCGCGCGCCGCGCCGTGGGCCTGACCAAGCTCGCAGGCGACTACACGCCGATCGGCCATGTGATCGACGAGCGCGCCATCGTCAACGGCATCGTCGGTCTGCTGGCCACCGGCGGCTCGACCAACCACACCATCCACCTGGTGGCCATTGCCCGCGCAGCCGGCGTCATCATCGACTGGACCGACTTCTCGGAGCTCTCGGCCGTGGTGCCGAGCATGTGCCGCATCTACCCCAACGGCAAGGCCGATGTGAACCACTTCCATGCAGCGGGCGGCCTGGGCTTCGTGATCCGCGAGCTGCTGGACGCCGGCCTGCTGCACGAGGATGTGAAGACCGTGGCCAAGGCCAGCCTGCGCGCCTACGCCCAGGAGCCGACGATGGACGGCGGTGTGCTCGCGTGGAAGCCGGCGCCCGCCAAATCGCTGGACGAAACCATCGTCCGGCCCGTGGCCACCGCCTTCGCGCCGGATGGCGGCATGAAGCTGATGCAGGGCAACCTGGGCCGCGCGATCTTCAAGGCAAGCGCCGTGAAGCCGGAGCACCGTGTGGTGGAAGCGCCCTGCCGCATCTTCCACGACCAGGCCGAGATGCAGGCCGCCTTCAAGGCCGGCGAGCTGGACCGCGACGTGGTGGTGGTGGTGCGCTATCAGGGGCCGCGTGCCAATGGCATGCCCGAGCTGCACAAGCTCACGCCGCCACTGGCCGTGCTGCAGGACCGAGGCTTCAAGGTGGCGCTCGTGACCGACGGCCGCATGTCCGGCGCGTCCGGCAAGGTGCCGGCGGCGATCCATGTGTCGCCCGAGGCGCTGGTGGGCGGCCCGTTGCGCCTGCTGCGTGACGGGGACGTGGTTCGCGTCAATGGCGACACCGGCGAGCTGCAGGCGCTGGTGGACGCCGCGGACTGGGCCGCACGCAGCGCCGAGACCCCGGATCTCGAATCCAACACCTGGGGCTGCGGCCGCGAGCTCTTTGCAGTCAGCCGCGCCAATGCGCTCACCGCAGAAGAAGGCGCCGTGAGCTGGATGGCCTGAGCACCGCGCCCCGAGGCAAAAAGTCATTTTCGGCCACATTTTTCTGTGGTGAATTAGGCATCATCTCGCGCATCAGATGCGCGAGACTGACACCTGGCTCTTGATAAATGCATCAGAATCGGCCGTGATCGGTCGACTTTAACGAAGGCCGGGTTGTGCAGCGCGGGCAGCAGGTCCGCGGTCGTGCCCCCATTCGGGCTCACATGCGGACCCACATTCGGACCCACATTCGGGCCCGCTGCCCTTGCCTCACCCGTCATCGGTGCGCGCCCGGTATTGCGCCGCGATCCCCGCAGCGATCCCCCACCCAGGGGATGCAGGCGCGTGAGCGCAGTGCATCCATACCCAGTCGGCGCGATGCGACGCGGATGATCAACATGCACCTGCTGCGTAGACTGCGCCGCACCTTTGCCTCAGATCATCGAGTTC
>DASSQC010000075.1:0-2135 GCA_035702705.1 Burkholderiaceae bacterium
AAGATGAACACCTTCACCGACTTCATCGCCAGTGCCGAGACCCTGATCGCCCAGGGGTACACCGAGCCTTCGCAGCTGATCATCCAGGGCGGCAGTGCCGGCGGTCTGTTGATGGGCGCCGTCACCAATCTGCGTCCGGACCTGTTCAAGGCCGTGGTCAGCGAGGTGCCTTTCGTGGATGTGATCAACACCATGCTCGACGAGACCCTGCCATTGACCACCGGCGAGTTCATCGAATGGGGCAACCCCAAGAACCCCGAGGACTACAAGGTCATGCGCGCCTACAGCCCCTACGACAACCTCAAGCGCGGCGCGTATCCGGCGATCTACCTGCGCACCGGCTTCAACGACAGCCAGGTGCCCTACTGGGAGCCGGCCAAGTATGCGGCCCGCCTGCGCACGCTCAAGACCGACAGCACCCCGCTGCTGTTCAACATCAACATGGGTGTGGGCCATGGCGGGGCCTCCGGCCGCTTCGACGCCCTTCGCGAGCGTGCGCGCGTGTTCACCTTCATGCTGTCGCAGTGGGGGCTGGCGCAGCCGCAGCCGGCAGCAGCACCGACGGCAGCTACCACAAAGCAGTGAGCGAAGCCGGGCGCAGTGCGTGCTGCGCCCGATGACGGGATGGGCAGGCGTGGCACACGGGACTAACCTTGTGCGCGCTTGCCCTTCTTTTTTCCACAGGCTTTGCACGGCATTCAGCCGGTGCAGGCCCCAGATGACAGGCCGCCCCAGGAGGCGGCCGCTGCCGGAGGAATCGTCATGGCGTCTGCCTTGTCTCGTGCTGCTCGTCCCCCCGCCCTGAATCGCGCACCTGGCGCCCTGCGGCCACTGGTTCTTGCCGTGGCCGCCACGCTGCTCGTGGCCTGCGGCGAAAAGCAGACCGCCCCGGCCCAGCCGGCTGCCCCGGCGGCCGCGCCAGCCGCCGCCACGGCCCAGGCCAGCGGCGTGGAGTTCATGACCAACGAGACCGTGGCGCTCACCCGTCCGGACTTCGACGCCAAGGTCAATGCCATCATGGCCGAGGGCAAGCCGGGCCAGGTGCTGCAGATCACCGGCATGGCCTATGCGAATGAAAAGCCGGCCAACACGCCGGACCTCGGCCTGGCGCGCGCAGAAACCGCCAGCATCCTGTTCATGGACAAGTTGCCCAATGAGCGCATCAAGCTGGTCAGTGCACCGCAGCTGACCAATGCACCTGGCGAGCGCTTTGACGCCATCCAGTTCAAGTGGATCGACGCACCCGCCGGTGGCGTGGTGGCCGCTGCAGCACCCGCTGCTCCGGCTCCAGCGGCCACGCCTGCGCCAGCGCCGGTTGCTGCTGCCCCCGCGGCCGCGCCAGCCCCCACCGCCGCTGCTCCTGCGCCCGCCCCTGCACCCGCCCCTGCACCCGCCCCCAAGGCCAGCCCGGCTCCAGCGCCTGCCCCGGTGGCTGCTGCACCGGCGGCCAAGCCTGCTCCCGCGCCTGCGCCTGTAGCCGCTGCACCCGCAGCCAAGCCCTCCACAGGCAGCAAGATGACACCGCCTGCCGGGACACCCGTGGTGACGAGCCCGGTGGTGCTGAGCTTTGCCACCGGCTCGGCCACGCCGACCATGGCGGCTGCGCAACGGGATGCCTTGCGCGCGCTTGCACAGGCGTCCCAGCAGGCCGGGTACAGCCTGACGGTCGCGGGCCACACCGACAACACCGGCGACGCCGAGACCAACAAGCGGCTGGCCCAGGCCCGTGCAGAGGCCGTCAAGCAGCGCCTGGTGAGCCTGGGTGCCAAGGCGGAGGCCATCAAGGTCGAGTCCTTTGGTGCTGATCAGCCTGCGGCCGACAACGCGACGCCCGAAGGTCGGGCGAAGAACCGCCGCGTCGAAGTCAAGAGCTGAGCTGAGCCCGGCCGCACACAGGCGGGTTGATGAAGCACGCGGGGGTACAGGCACTGGCTGCGCTGGCGCCCCTGCTGGCCGAGCTGCGCGCCCTGCCCGGATGGACCGAGCGCAAGCCGGGCACCTTCTACCGCGCCGGCACCGCCATGCTGCACTTTCATGAAGCCCCGGCCGGCCTGTATGCCGACCTGAAGCAGTCCGGCCGCTTTGTGCGCTGGCCAGTCAACACCCCGGCGCAACAGCAGGCAGTCTGGGCGGCC
>DASSQC010000076.1:0-6833 GCA_035702705.1 Burkholderiaceae bacterium
GGTGAACGCACGGCCTTGATCGTGCAGCGTGTGGCCCCGTCGAGGAGCAGATCGTGAGCAAGAACGTCTATGCGAATGGCCGCGAGGTGTCGGCTGCCAAGGATGTGACCCACATCATGGGTGCCATGCCGGATGTGTGCCTGTCCCCGCCCTCCCCGCCGGCTGGACCGATTCCGATTCCTTACCCGAACTTTTCCCAGGCTTCGGATACGAGCAGTGGCTCGCGCACAGTCAAGGTGGGCGGCGAGCAGGCCAACCTGCAGGCCAGCTCGGACTATGCGAGCTGCAAGGGCGATGAAGCGGCCACCAACAGCTTCGGCGCGAACGTGGCCTCACACATGCTCGGCAAGAAGACGCGTGCGCAGATGTACTCCTTCGACGTCAAGTTCGAGGGCAAAGACGTTGCGCGCTTCCTTGACATGGCCATGACCAATGACCTTTGAGCCCCTGCAATGACGGCAACGGCAATCTCGGTCGAGCAGGGTGCTCCCAAGCCGCCAGACCTCGAAAAAGGCTGCGAGGAGCTCAAACAGCGCAATGAGGACGCGAGAAAGAAGGTCATCAAGAAGCTCGAGCGGAAGCAGAATCCCACCGAGGCGGAGAAGGACGCGCTCCACAAGGCGAGGAACGGCGGGATGACGTTTTCCTCCGCGCAGATCAGCGTGAACGCCGGCGGCGGGCAGGTGGCCAGCGGCACGGTCACTGCATCGAGCAGTGCGAAGGCGAATGAGTGCATCCCGGGGGGGATCTCCACAGGGGGCGATTCTGCGCAGAAGACCGGTCTGTCCAGCAAGGTGCGCAAGAGTTCGGCCAAGAAGCATGACGACAAGAAGCGGGCCGCCGGGACCTTGTGCGACAAGAGCTATGTTCACCCCGGCGGCGGTGCCGGTGCACATGCCGAAGCGAAGATCTTCAATGAGCTGACGAACAAGACCAAGGGTGCGCTTCGCGGCGGATCGGTGTTGCTCAATATCGATTGGCGCTACGACTACGACGGCAAGACCAGGCGCTCGGGCATGCCCTGCAGACACTGCTTCGCGATGCTTTGCCATGCGGCGACCGAATGCAAGATTGCGATCTTCCTCTGCGACAAGGATGGCAAGCCCACACCGCTGGATGAAGAGGATTGCAAGAAGCCAGACCCCAAGGACCCAGACAACGATCCATTTCTCGATCGGCTCGATCCACGGATTGACCATCATCCCCTGAAAGGCAGGAGACCCTTTTGAGCCAACCCCTTGCGCGAAGTGCGCTGCTTGTCGAGCCACCGCCGGTGATTGCGGGTGCAGGACTGCCTGGCCGCCCCCTGGACTACGAGTGGGGCGTGGAGCAATCGCGTGCCATCCGGGCACCGATGGAAGACGAGTTTCCGAGACTGCAGTCTGCGCTGGCGAAAATTGCAGCGCGGTCTGGCGTCTGTCTGATGGGGGCCTGCCTGGAGTGGGTGGCATGGCGGATGTGCAAGACCATTGCCGTCGAGGACGCGCTGGCGCGGTGCGAAGCGGTCTATGCATGCGCCCGTGAGCCCGGGCGGATCGAGATCAGCCGCCCCAGCGAACCCTTTCCCCGTGAGGACCAGGACTTTCACGGGCCGCTGAAGCTCGCCCGCATGCTGGCTTCGGACCTCATCAATGATGTCCAGGACTCGGGAGACGATCTCGCCCTCAGTGGCTGGGTGCTGTCTTCGATCCTGCTGGCCCGGCACGTGACGCCTCATGCACACGCTGTGTTCGATGCATGGATCGAGCAGGCCATGAGAGCATGTGCCCGCCTCGGGGGCGACGTCGATGAACCGTGGGCAAGCCAGAGCCCGATTTCACGTGCCTGCCTGTTTGGTGGCGCTGCGATGGCGGCAGCGGAGAATGCCGAGGCGCTGCGCGCCGAGATGGCGTTGATCGAGCAGAGCGCCAATCCCTATCTGCGCCCGCCGGGTGCGCGTGGGTGAGTGCTGTCCATGAGGGCGCCACCAAGCTGGGTCGAGGACGTGGTCGTGCAAGGCCCCCTGGACTACGTCTGGGACGACACGCGGGCATCGGCCGATTTTGCGTACGAAGCGGGCTGGTTGCCGGAGGTTCTGGCCAACGCGAGCATCCGCGCGCAACTCGCGATGTGCACAGGTCTGTACGAGCAGATTGTGTGGCGCATTCATGCCTGTGCAGACGTTGGCCTGAGCCGCGCGCTGGTTGCTGCTGCCTGGTGCGGCACGCTCGACCCACGCTATCTGCCGTTCTTTGAGCTGGACCGCCGTGAGTGGCGCGGGCCGGCGCTCGGCCCCTTGTGGTGCGCGGCCACGTGGCTGCAACCGGCCATTGCTGCCGGCGATCATCTGCAGGCCGAGGTTGTGGATGCGCTCGACTACCTGGCGCGGCTTGCTCATCACATCAGCGCTGCGCCAGACAGGCTCGAGCATTGGATGCGTGTGAGCTCGCAGCGACTTGCGCGTGACTGGCCCGCGCAAGACCTTGATCCGTTTGTCGACCCGTTCAACCGCTTTCCCGGGCGGCATCGCGGCCCGATCGTGCCGCGCAGCGCACTTGATGTGCAGATCGCCGTCACGCCGGCAGCAGCCTGGCGCGAGATGCTGGGCATCCTGCAGGAAGCACACACGCAGGCCAACCCCTTTCTGCCCGACGAGGATGAGTTGGCTGACCTTGGCCTGCAACCCGGCAATCCGGCGCTGCTCGAGCTCATCGCGCCGGCATGAGGCGCATGCAACAGCGCCGGCGCGGGCCGCATGCACACGATGGAGAAGCGCATGACCTGGGTTGATCCAAGGGTGCTGCTGGCCCTGCTTGCCGGGATGTTTGCGCTGCTGGCCCTGGTGGCGCAGTTCAGGCAGCGTGCCGGGCTCAAGTCCGGCCGGGGCTTCTGGCTGCAACCTGCGGCCAAGGCGTTCGGCTTGCTGGCGCTGATCTTCGGCCTGATTTCGGCCTGGCTTCGCTGGCACACTTAGCAGTCATTTTCGGCCGGCGAAACAGAGGTTCAGGAATCGGCCGAAAAGGGCTTTGGGCAAGCGGGAATCGACTGTTCGTCTGACAGAAAAGAGGCGTTTTCGGCCTAGGGTGTCAGGGCCCGCGCTGTTGCGTAGTGGTGCCGCTTGTCCGAATCGAACGGACGACCTCATGATTACAAGTCAAGCGCTCTACCAACTGAGCTAAAGCGGCACGTCTTCTATTTTATGCGGGTCAGGGTCGGGCGGCCCTTGGGCGTGCTCGGCGGCGGTTCATCGTCGTGCGCACTGTCCTCGCGCGGCGCAGGTGCAGGTACCGGCTGCGGTCCGCCTGCCGATACGGGGCTCAGGCGGGCGCCGGTGTGGCGGTGGGTCTGCTCGTCGGAGTCGCCTGCGGCGTGATCAGCCAGTTCGATGCGGCTGGTTTCCGGTTCGGCCAAAGGCTTGGCGACGTCGAAGGCCATGCCGTGGCCGGTTTCACGGGCGTAGATCGCCGTGACCTGCTCGACCGGGACCATGACCGCGCGTACCACGCCATTGAAGCGGGCCTCGAACTCGATGAAGTCGTTGCCCAGGTTCAGACGGTTGGTGGCCATCACGCCGGCATTGAGCACGATTTCACCGTTGCGCACGTACTCACGCGGCACCTGGGTGCGATCGTTCACCGACACCGCCAGGTAGGGCGTGTAGCCGTTGTCCGTGCACCAGTCATGGATGGCGCGGATCAGGTAGGGCTTGGTGCTGGTTTCGGCCATGGGAAGGTGGGGCTCGGTGAGCCGGCTGCAGCGCATGGCGGGCAGCCGGCACGTTCGATGCAGGGCCTCAGCGGCGCATGACCTTTTCGGACGGGGTGAGCGCCTCGATGTAGGCCGGGCGCGCGAAGATGCGCTCGGCGTACTTCATGATCGGCGCGGCCTGCTTGGGCAGCTCGATACCGTAGTGCGTCAGGCGCCACAGCAGCGGGGCGATGGCGACGTCGGCCATCGAGAAGTCCTCGCCCAGCATGAACTTGGTCTTGGTGAACTGGGGTGCAAACAGCGTGAGGTTGTCGCGCAGCGCGAGACGGGCCTTTTCGCGCACCTTCTCGTTCTTCTCCTGGCGGTTTTCCAGGGTCTGGACGTGCACGAAGAGATCGCGCTCGAGGTTCAGAAGCACCAGGCGCACGCGGGCACGCTGCACCGGGTCGGCCGGCATCAGCTGCGGGTGCGGGAAGCGCTCGTCGATGTACTCGTTGATGATGTTGGACTCGTACAGGGTCAGGTCGCGCTCGACCAGGATGGGGACCTGACCCAGCGGGTTCATCACGCTGATGTCGTCGGGCTTGTTGAAGAGGTCGACGTCGCGGATCTCGAAGTCCATGCCCTTCTCGAAGAGCACGAAACGGCAGCGCTGGGAAAAGGGGCAGGTCGTGCCGGAGTACAGGATCATCATTTCTTGGGTTTCCTAGAAACGTGAAAGGGTGAGCGAGTGCTCACCCTTTGTCAATCGTGGGGTGGGATTACTTGATATCGCGCCAGAACACGCTGTTCAACCACCATGCAACCACGGCGAACAGGCCCAGGAACAGCAGAACCCAGACGCCGAGCCGTTGGCGCTGTGTGCCGCTGGGGTCGGACATGTACTTCAGGAAGCCCACCAGATCGGCCACATCCTTGTCGTACTGCGCCGCTGCGGCCGGATCCTTGACGTCCCACTTCACGCTGAGCGCCTGATACTGCCCGGAAATCGGTGCGATTTCCTCCTTGGCAACCGTCTTCTGGCCGCGCACGTCATAGGTGGTGGTGATGCGCTCCCACTTCTGCGCACCCTTCTCGCCGGCGCCATGGTGGATCTCGACCTTGGTCAACTCGCGCGCGCCCTGGCGCTCCCAGAACACATGGGGCATGGCGGCGTTGGGATAGACCAGGTTGTTCCAGCCGTGGGCCACCGAAGCGTCGCGGTAGTAGGTACGCAGGAAGGTGTAGACGTAATCCTCGCCCTTGAAGGGCGGGGCGATCGAGGACTTGGCGCGCGTGATCAGCGACAGATCAGGCGGGGTCTTGCCGAACCATTCCTTGGCGTCCTTCGGGTTCATCGCGATCGTCATCGGCTCGCCGACCTTGTTCGCGGTGAACATCAGGCTCTGCTTGATCTGCTCTTCGGTCAGGCCGATGTCGCGCAGACGGTTGTAGCGCATCATGCTGGCGCTATGGCAGTTCAGGCAGTAGTTCACGAACAGCTTTGCGCCGTTCTGCAGTGCCGCGAGGTCGGTGGCGCGATTGGGCGCCGAATCCAGCGGGAAACCCGCGCCGGCAGCATGGCCCACAAGCGGGGCAACCGCCAGGGCGAGGATCATCAGCAGTTTCTTCATTCTTGTCAGACTCCCAGTGCCTGGACGGTGCTCAGTGTGCTGCAAAGGTCACGCGCGAGGGCACGGGCTTGAACTCGCCCATCTCGCTCCACCAGGGCATCAGCAGGAAGAAGCCGAAGTAGAAGAGGGTGCCGACCGCAGACAGGATGTTGCGGAAGTCCTGCGGGGGCAGCAGGCCGCACACTGCCAGGATCAGGAACCACACCACGAAGGCGCCGTACAGATACTTCTGCCAGGTCGGGCGGTAGCGGATCGACTTGACCGGCGAGTTATCCAGCCAGGGCAGGGCGAAGAAGATCATCACCGAGGCGCCCATCACGACCACACCCCAGAACTTGGCGTCAATGCCGCTGAGGATCATGCCCAGCGCACCCATGCCGCCGACGTTGGCACCCAGCATGCCCAGCACGATGCCCGGCACGCCGAAGGCGAAGAACAGCACGCCCATCACGCCGGCAAAACCCAGCTTCACGATTTGCGGCAGGTTCGAGCGCGTCCAGGCCAGCCAGGTGCAGAAGGCCAGGAACACCCACAGCACCGGCATGAAGGCCGAGGTCGTGGCGCGCAGCATCGAGTAGAAGGGCGTGAAGTACCAGACCGGCGCGATGTGTGCCGGGGTGGTCAGCGGGTCGGCCGGAATGAAGTTGTTCCACTCGAGGAACAGGCCGCCGAGTTCGGGCGAGAAGAACACGATCGCCGAGAAGATGATCAGGAACACGGCCACGCCCAGGATGTCATGCACCGTGTAGTAGGGGTGGAAGGGAATACCGTCGCGGGGGCGGCCGGTTTCCGGATTGATGTCCTTCTTGATCTCGACGCCGTCGGGGTTGTTCGAGCCGACTTCATGCAGCGCGATGATGTGCGCCGCCACCAGGCCGAGCAGCACCAGCGGGATGGCGATCACGTGCAGGCTGAAGAAGCGGTTCAGGGTGGCGTCAGACACCACGAAGTCGCCGCGGATGAAGATCGACAGGTCCTGGCCGATGATCGGGATGGCCGAGAACAGGTTCACGATCACCTGGGCACCCCAGTAGGACATCTGGCCCCAGGGCAGCAGGTAGCCCATGAAGGCTTCGGCCATCAGGCACAGGAAGATGGCGCAGCCGAAGATCCAGATCAGCTCGCGCGGCTTGCGGTAGCTGCCGTAGATCAGGCCGCGGAACATGTGCATGTAGACCACGACGAAGAACATCGAGGCGCCGGTGGAGTGGATGTAGCGCACCAGCCAGCCCCAGGGGACATCGCGCATGATGTATTCGACCGAGGCGAACGCCACGGCTGCATCCGGCTTGTAGTGCATGACCAGGAAAATGCCGGTCACGATCTGGATCACCAGCACCAGCAGCGCCAGCGAGCCGAAGAAGTACCAGAAGTTGAAGTTCTTCGGCGCGTAGTACTTGGCAAGGTGGTCGTTCCACAGCGCCATGGCCGGGAAGCGCGCGTCAACCCATTCGAGCACGTCGCCCAGGACGGTGCCGTTGGAGTTGTATTTGTCGGTCGTGCTGGCCATGCTCAGGCTCCCTTGCTGTCTTC
>DASSQC010000077.1:0-5384 GCA_035702705.1 Burkholderiaceae bacterium
CCCCGCCGACAGCACCAGACAAGCGACCACGGATCTGGGGCGAACGCGAGCCCCGGAAACACAAAGGGCCGGCCCCTCGGCCAGCCCTGTTCAAGAATGCACGCCTGAGCGATCAGAAGTTCATCTGCGCGCCGACGCTGAAGGTGTTGATGGTGTCCTTCTCACCCTGGAACTTGTAGCGGCGGTTCTCGAGCTCTGCACGCAGGGCGAACTCCTTGGACAGATTCCAGTTCACGCCCACGCCGACCACCGGCTGCCAGCTCGAGTCGCTTTCGGACAGGCCTGCGGCCGACACCTTGGCGCGGATGTTGCCCATGCCGAGCTTGCCGAACACGCTGACGTCGTTGCTGACCGGGTAGCGGGCCGTACCCGCCACATCGAAGGAGCGAACCTTGTTCTCCACACCGACACCGAGCACCGTGCCCTTGGCCTTGCCCAGCTCGTTGTAGGACACCTCGGCACCGAAGATCTCGTTGAAATTCATGCCGCCGTACAGCTTGAAGGCCGTGCCGGACTTGTCGCAGGTCGTCGTGCCGGTGCAGTCGACGCTGAAGCGCGAGACGCCTGCCGTTGCACCCACGTACGGGCCCTGGGCCGTCTGCGCCATGGCCGCGCCGGTAGAACCAAGGCCTGCGAGGAGAAGCGCTGCTGCTGCGATCTGGGTCTTCTTCATGATGGAGGTCTTTCCTGTTGGGCATCCGGACGGGTTCCGCGATCCGGTGCCTTTCTGGTTGATGTGTGCGCGGAACCTGTGATTCAGGTTATGGGTGGGCCACAAAGTTCCAAGGCATGCAAAGCAACGCGAGGTAACGCGCTGTAAACCGCGTGAGGGTTGACAGCGAAGCTGCAATGAAAGTTGGCCACTTGCGGGCGCAACGTGGCGCGCGGCAGACGTCAGCAGATGTTCAGCGTCTGCGGGAACTTGTCCGTGTGTTCGAGCCAACGCGAACGTCACAGCTGCACGTCCACGCAGCCTGCCGCTGTCTAGGACAATGCTGCGCGCGCAGCAGACACGCCGAGCGCCACGAGCAGCAGGCTGCCCATGAGATGCAGCCCGGCATGCAGCAGAGCCTCCAGCGCACGACCGTTCTGGATCAGCGTGACGGACTCCAGACTGAAGGTCGAAAAGGTGGTCAGCCCGCCCAGCAGGCCGGTCATGAGTGCAAGGCGCAGCAGGGGGTTCATGCCCTGCTGACCCGCCAACCAGACCGCAAGCATCCCGATCAAGAATGCACCGATCAGATTGGCCGCGAGCGTGCCCAGCGGAAAGCCTTGCCAGAGCGGCAGCTTCATGCTCAGCACCCAACGCGCCACGGCCCCCACACCGGCGCCGATGAACACCGCAGCGCCGCCCACCCAGAGGCTCAAGCCGCCCGTAGCGCCTGGCACGTTCATCAGGGTGCACCCCGTTCGTCGGCCGGGGACGAGCCGCCTGCCGACCAGCGCGCTGCCGCCTCATCGTCGCTTTCCCGGGCCTCCACCCAGCGCTCACCCTCCGGGGTGACTTCCTTCTTCCAGAAGGGCGCGCGTGTCTTGAGGTAGTCCATCAGGAATTCGCAGGCGGCAAAGGCCTCGCCGCGATGTGCAGAGGCCGTGATCACCAGCACGATCTGGTCGCCCGGCCCGAGCCGCCCCACGCGGTGAATGACGCGTGCGGCCAGCAGGTCGAAGCGGCGGTGCGCTTCATCGACGATGGCCTGCAAGGCCTTCTCGGTCATGCCCGGATAGTGCTCGAGCGTCAGGGTCGAGACGGCATCGCCTTCATTCAGGTCCCGAACCGTGCCGATGAAGCTGGCAATGCCGCCGATATCGGTGCGACCTGCCCGCAACGCAGCGAGCTCTGCACCGAGATCGAAGTCTTCGGTCTGGACGCGCACGCTCATGTCCATGCTCCGCCGCTCAAGGCTCAGCCGCCCGTGACGGGCGGAAAGAAGGCCACCTCGGCGCCATCGGCCACGGTGGTGTCGGCCTGCGCCATCTGCTGGTTCACGGCAGCCCGCACGGCCTTGCCCTCGGCGAGCGCCTCGGTCCAGGCCGCGCCACGGCTGCGCAGATGGGCACGCAGGCCGGCCACGGTCCATTCGCCCGCCGGCAAATCGATCACTTCGGCATCCACGCCCAGCTGCTCGCGCAAGCGGGCGAAGTACAGCAGCTTGATCTTCACGCGCCCCCCAGCAGACCGGCCAAGGGCAGAAAACGGACGGTGTCGCCGGGCGCAATGGCTCGCCCTCCGGGGTTGTCCACAAAGCCATCGGCCCAGGCACAGGAGGTCAGCACACCGCTGCCCTGGTTGGGATAGAGGTCCAGCCCGCCGGCCGCGTTCATGCGCACACGCAGGAACTCCTGGCGCTTGTCCGGCCTGGGCCAGGCGAAGTCGGCGCGCAGGTTCAGCGTCTGCTCGCGAGGCGTCTCACCCAGCATGGCCTTGAACAGGGGCGCGACCACAATCAGCAGCGTCACGAAGCTGGACACCGGATTGCCGGGCAGACCGATGAATTGCGCCGCGCTGCCATCGGCGCGCCGCACCCGGCCGTGTGCCAGCGGCTTGCCCGGCTTGATCGCGAGGCTCCAGAGCGTGAGCTCGCCCTCGGCCTGCACGGCGGCCTTGACATGGTCTTCCTCGCCCACACTCACCCCGCCGCAGGTGATGATGAGGTCGTGGCCCTGCGCCGCCTCACGCAGCGCAGCTCGGGTGGCCTCGAGCGAATCACGCACGATGCCCAGGTCAGTCACCTCATGCCCCATCTGGGCGAGCAGCGCCGTGTGCACGAAGCGGTTGGAGTTGTAGATCTGCCCCGGGCCCAGCGGCTCGCCCGGCATGCACAGCTCGTCGCCGGTGGAGAACACCGCCACACGCAGGCGCCGGCGCACGGTCACATGGCCTTGCCCCACGCTGGCAATCAGGCCCAGATGCGCGGCAGACAGACGCGTGCCTGCAGGCACCAGCACGCTGCCCCGCGCAATGTCCTCGCCGGCGCGGCGGATGTGCTGCCCGGCATGCATGGGCTGCAGAAGCCGCACGCCGGCCTCGCTCGCCTCGGTCAGTTCCTGCGGCACGACCAGCTCGCCGCCCTCGGGAATGGGTGCGCCGGTAAAGATGCGCGCTGCTGTGCCTGCCGCCAGCGGTGCACCGAACTGGCCGGCGGCGATGCGCTGGCTTACCGGCAGCACGCTGCCCTGCTCGGCCGATGCCTGCGCATCGGCCAGGCGCAGCACGTAGCCGTCCATGGCGGAGTTGTCGTGCGGCGGCACGTTGATGGGCGCGACGACGTGCTCGGCCAGCACACGACCGGCCGCCTGCATCAGGTCGATGGATTCCACGCCGACGGGCGCGGCCTGGGTGCACAACTGCTCAATCGCCTCGACCACGGGTGTCAATGGCGGGAAGACCTGCGGGGTGCGCCTCTGGGTTGACGGATTGGAAAGTTCAGCCGACATGGCGCGCAATGTAATCCTTCACGGCCGCCACGTCGGCGTTCATGACCTCGAAGCGCTTGGGTCGTTGCTCGATGCCTTCGAAGGCGGCAGGCCGGGGCGCGGCGCGGTCCAGCGCCGCCTCGATGGTGGATGCAAACTTGACCGGCTGCGCGGTCTCCAGCACCACCATGGGCACACCCGGCTCGAGGTATTCGCGCGCGACCTTGACGCCATCGGCCGTGTGCGGGTCGATCACCTCGCCGTAGCGACCCGCCACATCACGGATCACCGCCAGCCGGTGCGAGTGCGAACTGCAGCCGGACACCAGGCCGTACTCGGCGATGCGCTGGAACGCCGGATCGGCCGACAGATCGAAGCCGCCGCGCTCGACCTGGGCGAACAGCTCGCGCACCCGCGCGGCATCGCCACCGACCAGATCGAAGACGAAGCGCTCGAAGTTGGACGCCTTGGAAATATCCATCGACGGGCTGGAGGTCTCCAGCGTCTCCGCACTCTTGCGTACGCGGTACACGCCCGTGCGGAAGAACTCGTCGAGCACGCGGTTCTCGTTGGTGGCCACCACCAGCTTGCGGATCGGCAGGCCCATGCGGCGCGCGATGTGCCCGGCCAGCACGTTGCCGAAGTTTCCTGACGGGACCGCAAAGCTGACTTCCCCAGCGCCTGCCGCCGTCGCCGCGAACCAGCCACGGAAGTAATACACCGCCTGAGCGACGACGCGGGCGAAGTTGATGCTGTTCACCGCGCCGATGCGGTACTGCTTCTTGAAGGCCAGGTCTTCATTGACGCGCTTGACCACGTCCTGGCAGTCGTCGAACACGCCGTGCATGGCAATGTTGAAAACATTTGCGTCCTGCAGGCTGAACATCTGCGCCTGCTGGAAGGGACTCATGCGACCATGCGGGCTGAGCATGAAGACGCGCACGCCACGCTTGCCACGCAGTGCGTACTCGGCCGCGCTGCCGGTGTCGCCGCTCGTGGCGCCCAGGATGTTGATCTGCTCGCCCCGTGCCGCAAGCGCATGCTCGAACAAGTTGCCGAGCAGCTGCATCGCCATGTCCTTGAAGGCCAGCGTCGGCCCGTTGGACAGGGCCAGCAGCGACAGCGGCGCGCCCTGCTCCGTGCCCAAGGTCGTGAGCGGCGTGATGTCGGCCGCGTGCTCGCCTGGGCGGGTGTTGCAGTAGACCTGCGGCGTGTAGGTCTTCTCGCACAGGGTCTCGAGAACGGCGGGCTCGATGTCATCGGTGAACCTGGACAGCACTGCAAACGCCAGCTCGGCGTAGGACAGGTGGCGCCAGCGTTCGAGCTCGGCCGGCGTGACCCGGGGCATCTGCACGGGCCAGGTCAGGCCGCCGTCAGGCGCCAGCCCACCGAGCAGCGAGTCGGAGAAGCCTTGCGGTGCGTCAGCCAGGGCGCCGCGGGTGGAGATGTAACGCATGGGACTCAATATCCGAAAAGTGAATCGCGCTTCTGGCGCGGTTCTTCAGGCCAAAATGCCTGAAAACCCGCATGGATACTGCGAAGAGCATGCAGGGTGCTAGGCCAGCTCTTCCATGCGAATGCGCACGACCTTGCCCTTCACGCTGCGCAGCATCTCCATGCGCGCAATCGCCGCGTTCACTGCACCCTCCTTGGTGCGGTGCGTGAGGATGATGAGATCCGTCTCGCTGGAGCCGTCTGCGGCCTCCTTCTGCAGCACCGCATCGATGCTGATGCTGCTGTCGGCCAGGATGCGGGTGATGTCGGCCAGCACACCGGCCTGGTCGGCCACGCGCAGGCGCATGTAGGCTGCGGTCTCCACCTCACTCATCGGCAGGATGGGCGTGGCGGCCAGCGCGTCGTGCTGGAAGGCCAGTGCCGGCACGCGATGCTCGGGGTCGGCGGTGAACAGGCGCGTCACGTCCACGAGGTCGGCAATCACGGCACTTGCCGTGGGCTCGCTGCCGGCG
>DASSQC010000078.1:0-5659 GCA_035702705.1 Burkholderiaceae bacterium
ACTCCGTGGCCGCCGAGCAGCACATAGCCCAGGGCGGTGTCGTCGTTGCCGGAGAGCAAGGAGAAGTTGTCGGGCAGGCGCATGGTCAGCTCGACATGCTTGACCAGATCGCCGGTGGCGTCCTTGATGCCGACAATGCCCGGCACCTTGGACAGCCGTACGGTCGTGTCGACCGCCAGGCTCACCACGCTGCGACCCGGGACGTCGTACAGCAGGATCGGCAGATCCACCTTCTCGGCGATCGCCTTGAAGTGCTGGTACAGGCCTTCCTGCGTGGGCTTGTTGTAATAGGGCACGACCGACAGCGATGCGTCGGCGCCCACGCTCTTGGCATAGGCCGTCAGCTCGATGGCCTCGCGCGTGGAATTGCCGCCGGAGCCGGCAATCACCGGAATGCGCTTGCCGGCCGCCTCGACGGCGAACTTGATCAGTTCGCAGTGCTCCTCGACGGACACCGTCGGCGACTCGCCGGTGGTGCCGACCGCGACGATGGCGCTGGTGCCTTCGGCGACGTGCCAGTCGATCAGATTGCGATAGCTGTCCCAGTCGATCGACCCGTCTTCGAACATCGGGGTCACGATGGCAACGATGGAGCCTGTGAACATGCGCGGAATGCTTGCGTGAGTGGGTGCAAGCCGCAGCCTGCCGCCCGTTCGGACAATCTCAAGAGTTTAAGCGAAGCGTCCAGGCCGCCTGCGCGCTGGTGCCGGTCGTCGCCGCTGCTGCCGGCAGTTCGCCGACAGGATCCGTGCTGCCGGGACCGGACGCCCTCACGGCAACGATCCGCTGCACCACCCTGGGCTGGGGCTCCGTCTCCAGGCCCTGCTCGAAGGCCACCACGGTCCAGTTGGCGGGCAGACGCGCCAGCAACTCGCCCGGCTCGAGCAGAAATGCCGGATTGCCGGGCTTCCCGTAGGCCGCGTTGCCGCGGGCGAATGTCTCCATGATGAACACACCGCCCGGCACGAGGAGCTCCAGCCAGTCGGCGAAACGCTCGCGCCAGAGGTAGTGGGTGACGATCAGGCCGTCCGCGCAACCGGGCTGCAGCGGCCAGACGGCCCCTTCCAGGTCGGCCTGCAGCACGGACAGCGCCGGCGCCGTACCGGCCGTCTCGGCAGCCTGCCGCAGCAGCGCGAGCGCCGCGGCATCACGGTCCGCCGCCAGCACCCGGTGCCCGGCGGCCAGGGCAAGCAGGCTGTGGCGCCCTGCCCCGCAGGCCAGATCCACCACACGGCCGCCGGCAGGCAGCAGGTGCAGCCAGCGCTGCACCCAGCGCGAAGGCGCCTGGGTCCCGTGCACGGCAGCCCCGTCAGGCGGTGGCGATGCCCATGACCTCGCGCACCTCGCGCATGGTCTCGGCCGCGATGCTGCGGGCGCGGGCGCAGCCGGCCTCGGCAATCTCGCGCACCAACTGCGGTTTGGCGACGTACTGCATCGCGCGCTCATGCATCGGCGTGATCTCGCGCACGATGCCGTCGATCACGGGCTGCTTGCACTCGATGCAGCCGATGCCTGCCGTGGTGCAGCCCTTGACGACCCACTCCCGGGTGGGCGCATCCGAGTAGATCTTGTGGAACTGCCAGACCGGGCAGTTCTCGGGGTTGCCGGCGTCGGTCCGCCGCACCCGCGCCGGGTCCGTGGGCATCTTCTTGACCTTGGCGGCGACATCGGCCGGCTGCTCGCGCAGCATGATCGTGTTGCCGTAGCTCTTGCTCATCTTGCCGCCGTCCAGGCCGGGCAGCTTGGGGGTTTCAGTCAGTACGGTGGCCGGTTCGGTGAGGATGCTGCGGCCCGTACCGTCCAGATGCCCCTGCAGGCGCTCGCGATCCTGCGCCCCCAGGCTCCCGGCTGCCGCAATCAGCGCCAGGGCCTCGGTGCGCGCCTCGGCGCTGCCGGTGGTCTGGAACTGGCTGCGCAACTCGGTGTAGCGCTTGCCATCCTTGCCCGAGAGCTTCTTGATGGCGGTCGCCACCTTCTCCTCGAAGCCCGGCTCACGGCCGTAGAAGTAGTTAAAGCGCCGCGCGATCTCGCGCATCATCTCGATGTGCGGCGCCTGGTCCTCGCCGACCGGGACCTGCGTGGCGCGGTAGACCAGCACGTCAGCCGCCTGCAGCAGCGGATAGCCCAGGAAGCCGTAGGTGGTCAGATCCCTGTCCTTGAGCTTCTCGATCTGGTCCTTGTAGGTCGGCACGCGCTCCAGCCAGGCCAGGGGCGTGACCATGGAGAGCAGCAGGTGCAGCTCGGCGTGCTCGGGCACGCGGCTCTGGATGAAGATCGAGGCCTTCTCCGGGTCCACGCCGGCGGCGAGCCAGTCGATGATCATGTCCCAGGTGTTCTCCGCCAGAACCTGCGGATTCTCGTAGTGCGTGGTCAGCGCATGCCAGTCGGCCACGAAGAACAGGCAGTCCAGCTCATGCTGCATGCGTACCCAGTTCTTGATGGCGCCGTGGTAGTGGCCCAGGTGCAGCTGCCCGGTGGGGCGCATGCCGGAAACAACGCGTTCCTTCATGGTGATCGGTTTCTGTTGGGAGGTTCAGAGCATGCCCACGGGCATGCCCAGCGGGTTGTAGATGGGGAAGACGAAGATGGCGCCCAGCTGGAAGAAGAAGCGCACCAGCGGAGAGAGCACACCCACGATGAGCAGGCCCATCAGGATGAAGGGTGCCCATTGCAGCAGCGGCAGCAGGGGCTGGACCATGCGGTAGGGCAGCACGCGCAGCAGCGCATTGCCCAGGGGCAGCGGCGGAAAGGGCAGCAGGCACACGGCGAAGAAGCTCAGACTGACCAGCACGCCGGCGTTGATCACGCGGTACAGGAAGGGCTCGTCCAGTCCGACGGCCAGACAGAGTGCGCCCAGCACGGCCCAGAGCATGGCCAGCACGAAGGGGCCGAGGATCACGGCGCTCTCGACGATCAGGACATCGCGCCGGAAGTGGCGGAACGCGCGCGGGTTGATGTTCAGCGGCTTGGCCCATCCGAGCATGAAGCCGAAGCCCTTGAGCCCGCCGAGCAGCAGCAGGAACACCGCCGGCAGCACGTAGGTGCCGATGGTGTCGGCATGCTTGAACGGGTCCCAGCTCAGGCGGCCCTCGGCCCGGGCAGAACGGTCACCGAGCCGATCGGCGAGGTGCGCCTGCAGCGCCGTGGGCAGGGTCAGCGCCAGCAGCACGGGAATGGCGTGGGTGACCAGAACGAGGATGGCGTCGACCATGGGCGCTTTCTTGGGTTGAGGCAGCGATTGTAGAAAGCGCGCGCGGCCCGGCCGGGCACTGCGCCGTGCTCAGGGCGTCAGAACACCCCGTCGACCGAGCCGCGGCCCTGGCGGATGAGTTCCGGCGCCCGGCCTGACAGGTCGATCACCGTGGTCGGTTCGCGCGGGCAGGCGCCGGCGTCCACGAAGGCGTCGATCACCCCCTTGAAGCGAGCCTCGATGTCATCCGGGTCATTCAGCGGATCGGCCTCGCCGGCCGGAATCAGGGTGGTGGAGAGCAGCGGTGCATCGAACTCGGCCAGCAGGGTGTTGGTGACCGGATGCTCGGGCACGCGGATGCCGATGGTCTTGCGGCTGGGGTGGCTGACGCGCCGCGGCACTTCCTTGGTGGCTTCGAGAATGAAGGTGTAGGGCCCGGGCGTGAGCTGCTTGAGCAGGCGGTACTGGGCGTTGTCCACCTTGGAGAACTGGGCAATCTCGTGCAGATCGGCACACAGCACGGTGAGATGGTGCCGCTCGTCCACGCCGCGGATCTTGCGCAGCCGGTCGGCGGCCACCTTGTCGTCCAGGTGGCACACCAGGGCGTAGGAGGAATCGGTGGGAATGGCGATCACGCCACCCTGCATGAGCATGCCGGCAACCTGCTTGAGCAGGCGGCGCTCGGGGTTGTCGGGGTGGACAGTGATTCGAAGCATGCCCTGATTCTATGGGGCCGCCGTGAAAACACCGCACAGGGACATTCTCGACGCCCGGAAAAGCCAAGCTAAACGCTTGTCTGGTGCGGCTCTTCAGGACAAATTGGCTGGAAATCCGCATGGGACAAGCGATAAGCCCTTCAGCTTCGGCCCTACCAGTCGTGCCAGATCGGCACCACAGAGTCCGGCAGCAGCGGCAGCTCGCCCAGATTCACACGGCTTTCGTCCGGGCTGTGGAAGTCGCTGCCGCGGCTGGCCAGCAGCCCATATTCGCGGGCGATCAGCGCATAGGTGCGGTACTGGTCCTTGGTATGGCTGGCCGTGACGACCTCCACGCCGGCGCCCCCCAGGTCCTTGAACTGCGAGAACAGCGCCCAGCGCTCGGTCTCAGTCATGCGGTAGCGGCCGGGATGCGCGATCACCGCCTGCCCGCCGGCCGCACGGATCCAGCCCACCGCATCGGTCAGCGTGGCCCAGCGGTGCTCCACGTAGCCCGGCTTGCCCTCGGTCAGGTAGCGCATGAACACGCCGCCGGGGTCATCAGCCGCGCCGCGCTCGATCAGGAAGCGGGCAAAGTGCGTGCGGCTGATGAGCTGCGGGTTCTCCGCGTACTTGCTGGCGCCCGCCATGATGGCGTCGGCGTCCAAGCCCTCCAGCGCCTTCAGGCCTGCGGCGGCCAGGCCGGCAGCCATGCCCTGGGCACGCCCCTCGCGGCCGGCGCGGATCCCGGACAGGCCCTCGCGCAGCACGGCGTTGTGCTCATCCACGTGCAGGCCGACGATGTGCACGGTCTTGCCGGCAAAGGTGACGGAGATCTCCACGCCGGGCACAAAGCGGATGCCGGCGGCCTGCGCCACGGCCCGCGCCGCGGCCAGCCCAGCGAGTTCATCATGATCGGTCAGCGCAAGCATCTGCACCCCGGCGTCCACCGCGCGCTGCGCCACCACCGCGGGCGGCAGCACGCCGTCGCTCACGTGGCTGTGGCAATGCAGGTCGGCGTTCAGGCGCCAGGGATCGGCCGCCGCGCTCAATGCAGGAACTCCGCGATCAGTGCGGCCAGCTGTTCGGGCTGGTCGTGGTGCAGCATGTGGCCCGCCTGGTCGAGCTTGCGGTAGCTCAGCTGCCGGATGTGGGTCAGACGCTCCTCGAAATCGGGCAGGCCGCCGAGGAACCGCCGCGCGTCCGTCTGCGCCCCTTCCACAAACAGCACGGGCGCGGTGATCGCGCGCCAGGCGGCCAGCACTTCATCGAGCCGGTAGAGGTAGGGGCCGGTGCGCTTGTGGGCGGCGTCGCCGCGGATCCGCCACTGGCCCGGCTCGGCCTCCCAGGCCCAGTGCCCGGCCAGAAACTCGGCGCGATCGGCCGCCAGGCGCGGGTTGTTCTTCATCAGGCGCGCAGCCACCTCGGCCTGGCTGGCATAGGTGCGCATGGCCATGTCGTCGCGCAGCTCGTTGAGCCACTGGGCCATGCGGGCCGGCGCCCGCGCCGGGTCGGACCTGGACAGCCCGAAGCCTTCCAGATTGATGATGTGGCTGCAACGCTCGGGCCGGGCGCCCCCGTAGAGCATGACCACGTTGCCACCCATGCTGTGGCCCAGGATGGGCACGACCCGCGGGCCGACCAGCGCGTCCATCAGAAAGTCGAGATCGGCCACGTAGTCCGGAAACCAGTAGGTATCGGTGCCCGGCGCCTCGGTCAAGCCGTAGCCGCGCCAGTCGGGCGCGATCACGCGGAATCGGTCGGCCAGGTGGTC
>DASSQC010000079.1:0-3915 GCA_035702705.1 Burkholderiaceae bacterium
GTTGTAGAAATACTGCGTGATGGCGCCGCTGGCCCCCGCCTTGATCTTGTCGGCAAAGCGGGCGATGTCATCCGCCGGACTCTTGGCCTGGGGGTGGTATTCCGGATAGGCAGCCACCCAGATCTCGAAAGCGTCACCGAACTCGGTGCGAATGAACTCCACCAGGTCGCGCGCATGGCGGAATTCACCACCCATGCCGTAGCCCGAAGGCAGGTCACCGCGCAGTGCGACAATCTTCTTTACGCCCTGGGCGCGGTACTGCTCCAGCAGGCTCTTGAGCGCGGCGCGCTCCGCACCCACGCAGGACAGATGCGGCACACCCACCTGGCCGGCTGCCAGGATGTCCTGCACGGTCTGCAGGGTGCCTTCGCGCGTGGAGCCTCCGGCGCCGAAGGTGACCGAGAAGTATTCCGGCCCGTAGGCAGCGAGCGTCTGGCGCGTGGCCTGCAGCTTGCTGCGGCCCTCCGGCGTCTTGGGCGGAAAGAACTCAAAGCTGATGGCAGGCAGTTTCATGGCGAGAAGGTCACCGTGCGCTTGCGGCCCGGTGCACAGAAGGAGGCGCCCGTGCGGATCGGCACAGGCGAAATGAGGTTCAGCCCTTGCCCTTGGCCGGGATCAGCATCGACAGCAGGTAGCCGATGATCCCGTACAGGATGGCACCCAGCACGGCGACCCAGAAGCCGTCGACCTTGAAGCCGGTCAGCACCGAGCCGGCCGCCCAGAACAAGAGACCATTGATCACGAAGAAGAACAGACCCAGGGTGAGCACCGAGACCGGCAGGGTCAGCAGCACGAGCACCGGCCGGATCAGGGTGTTGACCACGCCGAGCACTGCCGCAGCGATCAGCGCCGACACGAAGCTGTCCACCCGGATGCCTGGCAGCAGGTAGGCCACCGCCAGCAGGGCACAGGCGTTCAGCACCCAGACAAGCAAGAGTCTCATGGCGTTCTCCCTCGATGAAGGTGCGCGGCGCGGCAGCGGACACTGCCGCGCCGCGCCCGAACCGGATCAGTAGCGGTAGGTATCCGGCTTGTAGGGGCCGTCGACCTGCACGCCAATGTACGCCGCCTGATCCGGCGTCAGTTCGGTGAGCATCGCACCCAGCTTCTTGAGCTGCAGACGGGCCACCTTCTCGTCCAGGTGCTTGGGCAGCACGTAGACCTTGCCCTTCTCGTAGTAGTCGCTGTGCGAATACATCTCGATCTGGGCAATCACCTGGTTGGCAAAGCTCGAAGACATCACGTAGCTCGGGTGACCCGTGCCGCAGCCCAGGTTCACCAGACGCCCCTTGGCCAGCAGGATGATGCGCTTGCCGTCCTCGAAGATCACATGGTCGACCTGGGGCTTGATCTCCTCCCACTGACACTTGGCTTCGAGCGCGGCGACGTCGATCTCGTTGTCGAAGTGGCCGATGTTGCACACGATGGCCTGGTCCTTCATCTTGGCCATGTGCGCGTAGGTGATGACGTTCTTGTTGCCGGTGGCGGTCACGAAGATGTCGGCCTTGTCGGCGGCATAGTCCATCGTGACGACGCGATAGCCTTCCATCGCAGCTTGCAGGGCGCAGATCGGGTCGCACTCGGTCACCCAGACCTGGGCCGACAGGGCACGCAGGGCCTGGGCGCTGCCCTTGCCCACGTCGCCATAGCCGGCCACCACGGCCACCTTGCCGGCGATCATCACGTCCGTGGCGCGCTTGATGCCGTCAACCAGCGACTCACGGCAGCCGTAGAGGTTGTCGAACTTGGACTTGGTGACGGAGTCGTTCACGTTGATCGCACGGAAGTGAAGCGAGCCGTTGGCTGCCATTTCCTTCAGGCGATGCACGCCGGTGGTGGTTTCCTCGGTCACGCCGATGACGGCCGCCAGGCGCTTGGAGTACCAGGTCGGATCCTTGGCCAGGGTGGCACGGATGGAGGCATGCAGGATGCGCTCCTCCTCGCTGCCGGGCGTGCCCAGCACGTTGATGTCCTTCTCGGCACGGGCGCCGAGGTGCAGCAGGAGGGTGGCGTCGCCGCCGTCATCGAGGATCATGTTCGAGTAGCCGCCGTCGGCCCACTCGAAGATGCGGTGCGTGTAGTCCCAGTACTGCTCGAGCGTCTCGCCCTTGACGGCGAACACCGGCGTGCCGTTGGCAGCAATCGCTGCAGCGGCGTGATCCTGCGTGGAGAAGATGTTGCACGAGGCCCACCGCACCTGGGCACCCAGGGCTTCGAGCGTCTGGATCAGCACCGCCGTCTGGATGGTCATGTGCAGGCTGCCCGTGATGCGCGCGCCCTTCAGGGGCTGCTGGGCGGCATATTCGTCGCGGATGGCCATCAGACCGGGCATTTCGGTCTCGGCGATCTTGATTTCCTTGCGGCCCCACTCGGCCAGGCCGATATCGGCAACGATGTAGTCGGTAAATGCTTTGAGGTCGGTGACAGCGTTCATGGCTTCAGGCTCCAGGCAAAACCGGCCCGGGGACACGCTGTACTGCGGGGAAAGACGCACCCACCATCGCATGCCCGGGAACCGGGAGATGGTGAGCGCCGTTTGAGAATCCAAGCCTGGCAGCCTCAATGAGTCCGGGCTGTCGCAGCGCTCCTTGGAATAACGCGAGTTTACCGGGCTGCCCGCGTGCTTGTCATGGCGGGCAGCGTGTCTTCACTGGTCTGCGGCATACAGGCGCGGGCTGCGACGCACGAACTTCAGGATGTGCGCGCCACGCAGCTTGGCGTCCGAAAAGGGGTTGGGGCGTTGCTCGTAGGCTGCCTGCAGCTCGGCATCGGCTGTTTCGCGACCGTGAGCAAGTGCATCTTCGTCAAGTCGCTTGCGCACCTGGTACAGAGCCATGGCCTCTTCGTGCAGGCCGAGTACGCCATAGGCCTCCGACACATATTGCAGGCGGTTGCCCGGCAACTCGCGCGCAGCCGCCCAGCCCTCGAACAGCCGACGTCGCTCGAAGCTCATCACCAGGTACAGGGGCAGATAGCCCAGCGGCAGGCGCAGCCACTGGGCCTGCGACAGATGACTGTCCAGCGTGGGCAACAGCTCCGAGTACAGGAAGGCCTCGAGCGTTTCGTCGTCGTGAATGGTCCAGAAGGCACGCTCGCCGTCGCTCAGGGTCAGCGGCTGATCGGGCACGCGGGCGGCGACTCGGGCACCGGCGGTGGCAAGCTGTTGCAGGCGCGGGTCATCGCGAAACTCGTTGAGCAGCGCATTCTGCTTGCGGCGCGAGGCGCGCAAATCCAGCACGGCCGCTTCCAGGAAGTGGGGGATTCGCATCCGATCAGATTACGCCGATCAGCGATTGCCCGAATGCTGCGAATTGGTGCCTGGAGACCGCGTTGATCGGACGTTTGACGCAAGCGCAACACGAGGACGCCGCGCACATGAAAGCGGCCACCGGAATAGTGGCCGCTTTCATCTTGGTCCCCACGCACATCGCTTCGCGATATGCGCGTCGCCCGCATACGGATACCGCGCGGTGCGCGCCGGGCCTTACAGGCCCGCGGCCGCCCGCAGGGCGGCCGCCTTGTCAGTTCTTTCCCACGTGAACTCGGGTTCGTTGCGGCCGAAGTGGCCGTAGGCGGCGGTCTTGCTGTAGATCGGGCGCAGCAGGTCGAGCATCTGGATGATGCCCTTCGGGCGCAGGTCGAAGTGCTCGGTCACCAGCGCAGCGATCTTGTCGTCGGAGATGACGCCTGTGCCTTCGGTGTAGACCGTGACGTTCATCGGCCGGGCCACGCCGATGGCGTAGGCCACCTGGATCTGGCACTGGCGTGCCAGGCCGGCTGCAACGATGTTCTTGGCCACGTAGCGGGCGGCGTAGGCGGCCGAGCGGTCGACCTTGGACGGGTCCTTGCCGGAGAATGCGCCGCCGCCGTGCGGGCAGGCGCCGCCGTAGGTGTCGACGATGATCTTGCGGCCAG
>DASSQC010000080.1:0-2517 GCA_035702705.1 Burkholderiaceae bacterium
GATCCAGACTCGAACGCTTGGTTGCCGAACAACCATGGCGATGGTTCAACATGTCCTTTGTGTCACTTCGACGCACCTTGCACGCTTCCGCGGACGACCGATCCGCTGCACCGCAAGCGCCTGCGCATCGCGGCTCTCCGAAATCAGCATCCCGCCGCTGACCGACCTCGTCCAAAGCCGGCGCAGGACGAGACGCTGCTCGTTCAGATTCGCCGGTGCAAAACGGACGTTGAATCCCTGCATGCTCTGCATCGCGGCAGGGGCATCCGCCAGCAGCGCCGCGAGAACATCACCGTGCGGTCACTGCTCCAACTTCAGCCCGATGGCACTCACCAGCGCAGCGTCGGCGGCCACCTGTCGCCTGACGAAGTCCTCGAACTCCGCCTGCGTCATGGGCATCGGTTCGACGCCCATGGCCTGCAGACGGTCGCGGATGCGTGGTTCCTGCAGGGCTCGCTGGGTCTGTTCGTGCAACTTCTCCACCACGGCCTGAGGCGTCCCGGCAGGCAGGAACTGTCCGAACCAGGTCGGATAGTCGGCGTCGGCGATGCCCGATTCGCGCAGTGTCGGCACCTCGGGCAGCGCTGCCGAGCGCCTGGCGCTGTTCACGGCCAGCGCTTGCAACCTTCCGCTTCTGATGTGCGGCAGCGCAGCCCCCAGGGCCATGAAGAAGAAGTCGACGCGCCCCGCCATCACTTCGCTCATGGCTTCAACGCCCCCCTTGAACGGTACATGGACGGCCTGCACGCCGGTGCTCAGGCGGAAACGCTCGGCGCTCAGGTGGGAGGCGGTGCCCATGCCAGGTGAACTGAAATTGAAGGTGCCCGGCCTGTCCTTTGCCGCGGCAACCAAGGCCTTGGCGTCTGCATACCCCTTGCTCGGCGAAACGACCAGCACGAAGGGTGACACGCCCATCGGCGTCACGGCGACGAAGTCACGCGTTGGCTGGTAGTTGAGGTTGGGGTAAAGCGCCGGTGCGATCGTGTGGGCCGAGGAGGTGACCAGCACCGTGTAGCCGTCGGGCGCGGCCTTGGCCACTGCACCTGTTCCGAGCGTCATCCCGGCGCCGGGCCGGTTCTCGAACACGACGCTCTGGCCCGTTTGTTGGGCCACTTGCTCCATGACCAGGCGAGGCACCAGGTCGCTCACACTGCCAGCGGCGATCGGGATGACCACGTGGACGGGCCTGGCGGGCCAGCCTTGTGCGAGCACTGTCGAGGACGGCCCGGCCAGCATCAGCATCGGAACAAAGACCAGACGGCGACGGTTCATGGCGGCTCCGGAGATGGGTGGAGGAAATCGTTTCGGATCAAGGGGCGGTTCCCCGCACCGCCCAGGCGGTCGCGGCGTACGACCGCGGGCCGTCGGCCTCGCCATCGAGATAGGCAGCGCGCACGGCCTCGCGTATGGCGGCCTTCTTGGCCGGTCCGAGCGTGCCGAGGTAGTCGGCGTAGGGGCCGTCCTGGCCGTCGAGGGCGTTCCAGTAGTCCGCGAAGTCCGCGTGTTCCATGCGGATGGTCAGGCTGCTCTCTTCGACGTCGAGCATGCCGGCCTCATGCCAGGCTCGAGCCAAGCCGCCGGGTCGGGCCATCGGGCGGCGGCACGCTTCGGCGCGTCGCACAGCCGCATCGGGATCCAGCGCCGTGGCCGTGTCGAAGAACATGCGAAAGCTCACGTGGCCGCCGCGCGTGTCCCAGGTTGTGGCCGCCACGGTTCCCCCCTGGCGGGTCACACGGCGCATCTCATGCACCGCCCGGGCGGCGTCGGGAATGAACTGCAGCACGAGGCTCGAGAGTGTGTGATCGAAGGCCCCGTTCCCGAACGGCAGCTGGCAGGCGTTTGCGACATCGAATCGCACACGGGCGTCGGTGTTCCGCGCCCGCGCGTGCTCGATGTACGGCTCCGAGAGGTCGATGCCGTGAATCGCGTCGAGCCCCTTCAGTTGCGCCAACGCAAAGCTGAGGCTGCCGGTGCCACAGCCCACATCCAGAACGCGCCCACGGCCGTCGAGCGCCGCGAAATCGATCAGCAGGGGGGCCAGACGTCGACTCCAACGCCCCATCTGCGCTTCGTAGCCCGCACCGTTGGCCGACCGAAAGGTCGATGAAGATTTCATGGTGGGGTTCGGTCTGCTTCCTGATCGGTGGCGCCGATGCTCGGGCTCTGCTGTTCAGTTGTCCAATCGTTGATTCGACGGTAGATTGATGCTCTCCCTGCATAAGGCGCCATGGACCTGCGACACCTCCAGACCTTCGTGACGGTGGCCGAGCTCGGCACTGTCACGCTCGCGTCGCAGCGTTTGCACATCTCCCAGCCCGCGCTGTCGCGTCAGATCGCCGATCTGGAAGACGCACTCAAACTGCGACTGTTCGACCGCATCGGACGGCGACTGGTCTTGTCGCGCGCAGGCGAGCAGTTGCTGGGTGACTGCCGAGGCCTCCTCAATGCGTCGAGGGCGCTGGTCGACCGCGCGGCCTCACTCCAGGCCGGCGACACGGGCGTGTTGCGCGTGGGCTT
>DASSQC010000081.1:0-4992 GCA_035702705.1 Burkholderiaceae bacterium
GAGCGCCGGCGAAGTTGCAGCGGTGGAACACGCCCGCGGTCAACGCCTGGCCGGCCAGGTCGAGATCGGCAAGGTGCTCGTCGGTGATCGGCTCGAGATTGCCGATCCGGGTACGCAGCTCGTCGAGGGTCATGGGGCGGCTCCAGCGGGATCGGGACGCAGCACGGGCTCGGCCGGCAGGGTGCGTGCCTTGGCGGTGAAGGCGTCGTCCCAGCGCGTGTCGCGGTCCATGCGGATGCGCGCGAGGTCGGCGGCATACAGATTGCTGGCGCGCAGGTCGGCCCCTTCGAGCCGGGCGTGCTGCAGGATGGCCTGCATGCAGTTGGCGCCCGCGAGGTTCGCGCCACGCAGGTCGGCGCGCATCAGCAGCGCGCCCTGCAGGCTGGCGGCCGGCAGCTGCGCCTGGCGCAGGTCGCACTCGCTCAAGTCGGCTGCATCGAGCATGGCGCCATCGAGGCGGGTCTTGTGCAGGTCCAGGCCGCGCAGGCTGCTGCCGGACATCTGCGCGAGCTGGAAGCTCGCCCCGGTCACCGAGCAGCCATGCACGAAACGCAGGTTGTGCGCCTGCGCACCGTCCAAACGCGCGCCATCGAGCACGCAGCCGATGAAGTCGGCACTGCCCATGCGCGCACGGTCGAAGCGCACCTCGCGCAGCTCGCACTCAAGGAAGGAGGCGCGCACCACGTCGGACTTGGCCAGCACGGCGCCATCGAACTTGCAGCGGATGATGCTTGCGCCGGTCCAGAGCGACTCGCCCAGCTGGGCGGCCTGCAGGCTGGCCTCGATCAGCGTGGCCCCGCGCAGGTCCGCGCCCAGCAGATCCGCGCCATCGAGGATCGCACCCGACAGCCCGGCCTCGGCGAAGCTCGCGCCGGGGGCCTTGGCGTCCGACAGGTTGGCTGCACCGAGCTGCGCCTGGTCGAAGCGTGCACCGGCCAGCCGCGCGCCCGAAAAGCGTGCATGCGCCAGCGAAGCGCCACGGAAGTTGGCCCGCTCCAGCATGGCGCCCGAGAAATCTGCGCCCTCGAGATCCGCGCCGGCCAGATCGATGCCCGCGAGATCCATCCCGCTGAAGTTGGCACCGCGCATGGCAGCTCCCGCCTGCGGTCGACCGCTGGCATGCGCCTGCACCAGTCGCTCGCGCAAGGGTGCGCTGGCAGGCAGATCCAGCGCTGGCGGCACGTCCGACTTGTGTGCAATCTGTCCCAGCAGCCGCCGCATGGGGCTGGCCGCCTGCTGGGCAAGACCTTCAAGCCGCTGGAAGAAGCTTGTGTTGAGCTGCGGCACCGACGCTCTTGAGGCATCGGGCAGGCTCGCCAGATGCGCGGCGCCGGCGGCGACCAGGGCAGTGGGTGACTGAGTCATGCTCATGTCGGGCTTGGCCGCTGCGGACGCCGGCAGCTTCGCGAGCTCGCCTTGCGAGGCCGCAGTCTGCTTGGCGGCGTGGGCACGCAGGCCGGCCACAGGCATTTCCGGCATGGGCTTGCGTGCAAGATCCATCACGGCCTTGAGGCGGGCGGCGGGCTCGGTCGGCAAGGGGGCCGGCGCCTGGGGCAGCTTGAGATCGGCGAGCGTCTGCGCGCCCCGGTCGCGTGCCTGCTTGGCACCTGCATCGCCCAGCCCGGCGGCCAGCTGACGATCGAGGTCGGATTGCTGCCGCGCCAGACGATCCTGCTGCCGCTGCAAGGAGACGCCGCTCGTGCCCAGCTTCTCCATGAAGTGCTGAATCAGGCGGTTGTCGACGTCGGCGCCGGCAGGCTGGAATGCGGCGTCGTCCAGGCTGCTGAGCGAGCCGCGCTCGGGGTCGAGTCGATCCAGGATGGCCGACACGCATTCTTCCTTGCTGCGCGGCTGGTTGATCCAGTCCAGCCCGCCGGCCAGCCAGTCGAACTCGGTGGCGAATTCGTCCTGGGTCTGCACCAGCGCGTGCCAGATCAGTGCCATGCGGCGCTGGTTGGGAAACAGCCAGACCGTGGACAGGCGCGGCTCGAGGAACTTGACTGCATGCGGCTCGGCGCCCTTGCGGTGCACGGCGATCCAGGTACGCATGCCAGGCAGTTTCGATGAGAGCTTCGGCTCGTCGGGATGCAGGTGTACCAGTTCGATGGGCTCGTCACCGCGAAAGGGCTCGGGCTGCCATTGGTCGGCGCTGCCCAGGCAGAAGAAGCGCCAGTCGGTATCCAGCGGCACGCCCGGGAACTGGCTCTTGAGCCAGGCGCCGTCGTAAGTGCCCTGAAACCGGCTGCGCTGGGGCCATCCCTGCGGAATCGGCCCGAACCCGGCCGGTTCGATGGGCGCACCGGGTTGCACCGAAGGCTGGTCCGGATACTCGATGTTGGGCAGCCGGTGGATGCGCCCCTTGGGCGATTCGACGGGCTTGATCCCTTCGCCGCTGGGGTTGCGCTCGCAGCCTTCGCCACCGAAGGCGTTTTCCCAGGTCAGCGGCATGAGATCGAAGGGTTCGGGGCTGCTCGCTGTGTTCCCGGACCAGCTGCGCGAGCCGAACACATGCAGGCGCTTGTGCAGACTGCCGACCCGTGCATCCACCTTCAACCCGGGGACCGGCCGCCCTGCAGGTGCGGCCGCACTGCCGACAACGAGGAACTCGCCACCCGGCTTGGGCAGGGTCGCGTCCAGCGGCGTGTCACCCAGCCACGCAGGAATGGCCGACCACAGATCCTGCTCGCTCAGCAGACGCGGGGTCTCGTCGAGTGTGAGATACGCGATGCCGGCAACACAGAGATAGGCACGCCTGTCCCGTTCGAAGCAGCGATGCAGCACGCTCAACGATTGCGGCTTGATGATTCGCATGCGCAGCTCGTCCCGTCTGGAGGTGGTTAGGCGATTGGGCGAGGCGGGGCGCTTCGCATCATGTGCGCTCCCAGGGCCAGCTCACCGCGATGCGCTGCGGGTTCTTGCGATCCACCCAGACCTTGAGCGTGGCACCCGGCTGGACTGCGGGACTGTGGATCGGTGGGACCGCCTTGCTGACTTCCACCTCATACTCGGCCTGACCGACACGCTGCACACGGATGCGGAACTTCACGACCGGACTGTTGGCGCCAGTCGCCCCGGTGGCAGATACCGATGCGATCACGCCTGCAGCCTCCTCGCCCGAACGCTTGAGCTCGAGCTCGGCGTTCTCCGCCGCAAGCAGCCACCAAAGCAGGCCGATGAAGATCAGCCCTGCCGCAATCCAACCCAGCCAGAGGATGCTCATCTTCATGAAAAGATCGAAAGCGCCTTCTTGGCCAGCGCAATGGCCCCATCCTTGAGCTCGACAGCCGTCTTGTCTGTCGAGAGCACGCCCATCTTGTTGCTGAGGGTCTCGCTGATGGTCTTGAGCACGGTGGTCTCACCCTTGAGCGTCACGACCGAGATATCCACCCCCTTGACCTCGCTGTTCACGCCTGTCACACCGATGTTGACCCCCTTGGTCTCCGCAACTGCGCCTGTGTTCTCCTGCTTGAACCCGGTGGCTGCAAGCGATACGCCCTTGACGTCATAGGCCAGCGGCGTATTCGTGTCGACCTTGGTTGCGGTGAGCACGATATTCAACGGTGTCGTCAGGTTGATGCCTGTGGTGGCAGTGACATTGACCGAGCCGGTCACCGTCTGGGTCACATTGCCGGTGATGGTGTGGGTGACGTTTCCGGTGATCGTCTCGGAGACATTGCCGGTGATCGTCCGGGTTTCACCGCCGGTGATCTTGTCCTCGCGCCCGGAGTTGAGCGTGCGAGTCTCCTTGCCCTGGATGGTTTCAGTATTGGTTCCGGCGTTGATCTTGAGTTCGCGGTTGCCCTCGGTGATCGTGATCAGCTCGTTCTTCTTGATCGTCGTCGTGCGCTTGCCGTCGACGTCCAGGGTCTCGTCGTTCTTGACATGGGTCTTGCGGTCGTTGCCGACCTCGCGCGATTCGTCGTTCTCGACTTCGGTGACAAGATCCTTTTCGGCATGGACAAAGATCTTCTCCTTGCCCTTTGCATCCTCGAAGTGCAGTTCGTTGGACTTGGCAACTTCCCCACCCGCAGTCTCCGAGCGCGTGACGATCCCGGTGCGGTACTTCATCTCCGCCGGATTCCATGGCGGCATGTGCAGGGCGTTGTAGACCCGCCCGGTCACCACAGGATTGTCCGGATCACCCTCATAGAAGCTGACGATCACCTCCTCGCCAACACGCGGGAGCGCGATGAACCCGGAATTCCGACCGGCCCAAGGCTGGGAGACGCGCAGCCAGCAACTGGACTTGTCGTCGCGCTTGCCGATTCGATCCCACAGGAACTGCACGCGAACGCGTCCGTACTTGTCGGTGTGCACCTCATCGCTCTGGCCGCCTACGACGATGCCGGGTTGCGGTCCCATGACCACTGGCTTGGGCGTCACACGCGCGGGACGAAAAGGGGTCTGGCCATTCAATGCCGTGAACCGGACGCTGAAGCTGCCGGGCAGCGCCGCCGGACCTTCGCCTTCCGGGAGCGGCTCAACGATGGTCAGCTGCGTGCTCGTCAGCAGATACTCGGCGTTCTCCGTCTTGATCGGGAAACCCTTGAGCTTGAAGGTTGCCCCGCAGGTGATGCCCCTGGCATCGCTCTGCGCCACCACCGTCTGATGCTGGGCATCAAGCTCTTCCTGGCGAATGCGGACGTACTGCTCGCCATCATTGGGACTGGTGAAGTACCCGGGGTACTCGAAGATCTCGGCGTCGGACAGGTCGTGTTCGCGCGCGGTAGAGCGGCGCTGCATCAAGTCTGAACCAGGCTTCTCGAAGTCATAGTCCGTGATGACGTAGCGCCCGGGTTGCACCTGCGCCTGGCGATCCCAGGTCAGGATCGACTCTGCATCGTCTCGCACCGAGTCGACCTGCTGGCGGTACGGCACTTCCGCATAGCCTGTAACCGACTGATGGCCGCCGATGGAGTCGGCCAGCACAAGGGTGTGTTTGCCCGATGCGTGCTTGAAGTAGTAGTAGATACCTTCGTCTTCCAGCATGCG
>DASSQC010000082.1:0-3623 GCA_035702705.1 Burkholderiaceae bacterium
TGCATTGCAAGCCTCCGAGCCGACGGACACGCCCTACGACGTGGTGATCAACGCCACGTCCGCCGGGTTGGCGGGGGCCTTGCCGCCCATGCCGCCTGGCGCAGTCAGTGCCCGGACCTTGGCCTACGACATGCTCTACGGTGCCCATCCCACCGCCTTCATGCAGCACTGCGCCGCGCTCGGTGCGCGTGTGGCCGACGGTCTGGGCATGCTGGTGGGCCAGGCGGCCGAGAGCTTTGCGCTGTGGCGCGGTGTGCGCCCGGATGCGGAACCCGTGCTGGCGCAGCTGCGCGCCGGGATGAAGGCCTGAGCATGGCGCGCGGCGGCGTATTGGCACGGACCGGGCGCGCCCTGCGGCGCGGCGTGGTGCTGCTGCTGGGCGCAGCCCTGCTCATGGCCGTGATGTGGCATCTCTGGGTGCTGGCCTGCCTGATGTGGTGGAAATGGATGCCGGTGGAAAGCACGGCCTTCATGCGCCGCGAGGCCGCTGCGCTGCGCGAAAAGGACCCCAAGGCCGAGCTCAAGCACCGCTGGGTGGACTTCGAGCGCATCAGCCCGCACCTGGGGCGTGCGGTGATCGCGGCGGAGGATGCCAACTTCCCGGACCACGAAGGCGTGGACTGGGAGGCCATCGAGAAGGCCTACGACAAGAACGCGCGCAAGGGCAAGGTGGTGGCGGGCGGCTCGACCATCAGCATGCAGCTGGCCAAGAACCTGTTTCTCTCGCCGGACCGCAGCTACATCCGCAAGGCCGAGGAAGTCATCATCACCTACATGATGGAAGCCGTGCTCGACAAGCGCCGCATCCTGGAGATCTATCTCAACAGCGTGGAGTGGGGCGTGGGCGTGTTCGGCGCCGAGGCGGCCGCACGGCACCACTATGGCATCTCGGCCGCACAACTGAACAGCTGGCAGGCGGCGCGGCTGGCCGCCATGCTGCCGCGCCCCAAGTTCTACGACCGCAACCGTGGCAGCGGCTTTCTGGCGCGCCGGGCGGCGGCCATCCAGCGCTTCATGGGTGATGTGGAATTGCCCTAGCGGCCTGTGCCCCCTGAAGCCTGCCGCGTGAGCCGAACCGAGCCCACCGTTCGCACCGGATCAAGCCTGCAGCCCGCGCCGCCTAACATCAAAGACTCATCCATCGCCCCTGCCTCATGGCTGCCGTCCGCCCCATCATCGTCCGCTTCCCCGCCCTGGGGGACACGGTTCTGCTCACCACGCTGATTCGCGCGCTGGCCCTTCGCTACGGCACCCCGGTGGATCTGCTGGCCTCCGGCGGCTGGGTTGAACCGCTGCTGGCCCACAACCCGCACGTGGGCGAGATCCAGCTCATCAGCAGCCGCCGCGCGCCCTATCTGCTCACGCCCAGCCAGTGGGCGGCCGTGAAGTGGCTCAAGGCCCGGCCGAACGCACCCATCTACTACTGCGAGCGCGATCCGCACAGCGCGCGTCTGGTGGCCCGCGCCGTGACGGACGAAGCCCGCTTCGTGCGCGCCTGGGACCATTGGAATGACCCGCATCTGCACTGGGTGGAGTGGTGGCTGCAGATCGCCAACCTCACGCCCGCCTGCGTGCAGCCGGCACCCCCACCGGTGGACGCGCCTGCGTTCACAGCGCTTTACCCGAGCGAGAGCGACCACGCCGAATGCGCGCGCTGGATCAGTGCCCAGGGCTGGGGCGATGCGCCGCTGGTGCTGCTGCAGCCCGGCCACAAGAAGACGTCCAAGCGGGGCCGCATTGCCACGGCCGACCATGACAAGCACTGGCCCGCCGAGCGCTGGGCCGCCGTGATCCGCGGCGTGCTGGAGCATCTGCCGGCCGCGCGTGTGCTCGTCTGCGGCTCGCCGCGCGAGCATGGGCTGGTGCAGGAAGCCATCGACGCCGCTGGTGAAGGCTTCGACCTTGCCGGCCGCGCCGTGAATCTGGCGCGTGACCTGCCGCTGCCGCGCCTCATTGCGCTCTCGGCCCGTGCGCACAGCATGATCTCGGTGGACACCGGTCCGGCCCATGTGGCCGCCGCCATGGACTGCCGCCTGGTGGTGCTGTTTGGCGGCTTCGGCTGGTCGCGCTGGAAGCCACGCGCACCGTCGAGCCGTGTGGCGGCGCTCGGCCCCAGCACCGAGGGCGCTGCCCGCGTGGCCGATATTTCCGTGGCGCAGGTGCTCAGCGCGTGGCGCGAACTGATCGCCTGAGGCACGGCCTGGCGCCAAGGCGGGCGAGCGGCGTGGGGTGCAACCCACACGCATGAGGCGCGGCCCGTGCGCCGTGCCGGCTGACAGCGGAGCGTCATGACCCGGCCCCTAGAATCGGCCCCATGACCGAGCAGACTGCCATCGACGAGCGCGAAGCAGCCGCCAGCGACCGCCTCGACCCCGAGGACGCCGGCCGCGCGCTGTCGGCCGTCGAATCCCTGCTCGCCCGGCACCGCGCCCGCTTTGTCGAGCTGGTCGAGCGTGACGAGCAGGGCCAGGCGCTCAAGCACGAACCCGCGGTCGACTACCTGACCGAGCTGCGCTGGGTGCTGGAAGACCTGCACCCGGCCGACGTGGCCTACGTGCTCGAAGCCCTGCCGGTGGATGACCGCCTGGAGGTCTGGAAGCTCGTCCGCGAAGTCGGCAGCTCGCACGACGAAGGCGAGATCCTGCTCGAAGTCTCGGACAGCGTCCGGGAGACCCTGATCGGTGCGATGAACCGCGCCGAGCTGGTCGAGGCGGTCGAGTCCCTGGACGCCGACGAGGTGGCCGACCTCGCGCCCGACCTGCCGCGCGAGGTGGTGGAAGAGGTGGCCGCCGCGCTGCCGCTGGAAGAGCGCGAGCAGCTGCGCGCCGCCATGTCCTACCCCGAGGACTCCGTGGGCGCGCGGATGGACTTCGAGATGGTCACCATCCGCGACGACGTCACGCTCGAGGTGGTGCTGCGCTATCTGCGCCGCTTTGACGCCCTGCCGGACCACACCGACCAGATCTTCGTGGTGGACCGTGACGAGCGCTTCATGGGCGCACTGTCCCTGCAGCTGCTGGTGGTCACGGAACCGGAGCGCGAGGTCAAGGACGTGATGCAGCAGGACGTGCTGCAACTCGGGCCCCTGGATGACGTGGGCGACGCCGCCGCCGCCTTCCAGCGCTATGACCTCGTGTCTGCCCCGGTGGTGGACGCCGCCGGCAAGCTGGTGGGCCGCCTCACGGTGGACGAGGTGGTGGACGTGATCCGCGAGGAAGGCGAGGAGCAGGTGCTGGCTGGCGCCGGTCTGCGCGAGGAAGAAGACATCTTCTCCAACCTCTGGGACTCCATCCGCAACCGCGCGCCCTGGCTGCTGCTCAACCTGTTCACCGCCGGCTTTGCCGCCTGGGTGGCCTCGCGCTTTGACGCGACGGTGGAGAAGATCGTGGTGCTCGCCTTCCTGATGAGCATCGTGGCGGGCATTGGCGGCAACTCCGGCAACCAGACCATGACCCTGATCATCCGCTCATTAGCCACCGGGCAGGTGACGCCGACCAATGTGCGGCGCCTGGTGCAGAAGGAGCTGCTGGTCACGCTCATGATCGGCCTGGGCGGCGGCGCCATTGCCGGCCTGTTTGCCTGGGCGCTGTCGGGCAGCCTGGGCCTGGGCGGCGTGATGTGGG
>DASSQC010000083.1:0-12465 GCA_035702705.1 Burkholderiaceae bacterium
CTTGCGCATGGTTCAGGCCCCCGTCTTCGATTGCACGGGCGCATCGTCGGCATGCACCATGGCCTTGAGCTTGTCGACATCGACTTCCTCGACGTCCTGCTCGCGCGAGGGCCATTCGCCATCGCGCAGGCAGATGACGCAGCGCACGATCTCCACGACGCCCTGCAGCACCAGCAGCAAACCGGCAAAGGGAATGATGGTTTTGAAGGGATAGATCGGCGGACCGTCGGCCGTGATCGAGGACGTTTCCTTGATCGCCCAGCTTTCGCCGGCGAACTTGTAGCCCGCCCACACCAGCGCGATCACACCCGGCATGAAGAACACGATGTAGAGCACGAGATCAATGGCGGCCTGGGTGCGCGGCTGGAAGAAGCCGTAGAGCACGTCACCGCGCACATGCCCGCCCTTGGCCAGGGTGTAGGCGCCGGCCATCATGAACAGGGTGCCGTAGAGCATGTAGCTGCCATCGAAGGCCCAGCGCCCCGGGTTGTTGAAGATGTAGCGCGCACAGACCTCATAGACGATCAGGCCGGTGAGCAGGACGATGACCCATGAAAACAGCTGCCCGACCCAGGTAGACAAGCGGTCGATGGCCAGCAGAACGGATTGCATGCGAGCCCCTGAAGTGAATTGCGTTGTTGTGTTTGTACTGCCCCGAAAACGAAAAAACTCAGCCCGCGACCAGCGGGCTGAGTTTCACTGCGCGGAACCCCTGTCCGCGCGCCACGATCAACCGCGGCGATTGAAGTAGTGGTCGTAAGCCATGCGGTAGTTGACCAGGGTGTCGTTCTGCCAGCGGCCGGCGCGCTGGGCAAAAGTACGCATGGAGTCGGCCACCTTCTTGAACAGCGGGTTCTCGGCCGACTTCTTCTCCAGGATCTTGTCCCAGGCCGCCAGCTGGGCGCGCAGCACAGGGTCAGGCGTCTTGAAGAACTGCACTTTGGCTGCACGCAGGGCGTCGTAGTCCTTGGAGTAGCGGTCGATCGCCTTCCAGGACATCTCGGCCGACGCGGCGGATGCGGCGGCGTCGAGAATCTTCTTGAGGTCGGCAGGCAGCGCGTCGTACTTCTGCTTGTTGAAGACGATCTCGAACTGCTCGGAAGCCTGGTGGAAGCTCTGCAGCATGCAGATCTTCGAGACGTCCGGGAAGCCCAGGATGCGGTCGCTTGATGCGTTGTTGAACTCGGCGGCGTCCAGCAGGCCGCGGTCCAGTGCCGGCACGATCTCGGCGCCAGGCAGTGCGTTCACGGCAGCACCCAGCTCGGTGAAGATGTCGATCGACAGACCGACCGTGCGGTACTTCAGGCCCTTGAAGTCGTTCACGCTGGTGACCGGCTTCTTGAACCAGCCCAGGGGCTGCGTGGGCATCGGACCGTAGATCAGGCTGCGCACGTTCACATTCATGGCCTGGTGCACTTCGTTGAGCAGCTGCTCACCACCGCCGTACTGGTGCCAGGCGAGCACCATGTTCGGGTCCATGCCGAAGGCCGGGCCCGAACCCCACAGCGCGATTGCGGAGTTCTTGCCGTACCAGTAGGCCAGCACGCCATGACCACCGTCCAGGGTGCCCTTGCTCACCGCATCCAGCATGTCGAAGGCGCGCACCACGGAGCCGGCCGGCAGCACTTCAATGCGCAGACGGCCGCCCGACATGTCGTTGACCAGCTTGGCGTAGTCCTGGGCGTACTCGTGGAAGATGTCCTTGGCCGGCCAGGTGGATTGGAAGCGCAGCGTGATGGGCGTCTGCGCGCGGGCGATCATCGGTGCGGCCAGGGCTGCGGTGGCAGCACCGGCGCCGGCTGCGCCCTTGAGGAAGCGGCGGCGGCTTGGGGCTTCTTGCGTCATGTCTGGGTCTCCTTGTTGATGCGTTGGGGGTGTTCTGTCGGAGCCTCGCCACGCCTGAACAGCATGGTGCGCGCGAGCCCCAATCGCTGGATTTAGACGCTACGAAAACGAAGCGCAAGTCGCCATGCGGAAAACCCGCTGCTGCGTTGCGGCAACGCTCATGCACTGCTTGAACGATTTTCAGCAGGCCGGTGAAAAAAAGAAGCGGGGCCCTGCCCCGCTTCGTGTTTCGCTGATCCGGCGCATCGGCCCGGATCGATCGGTGCCTCCCGCCTCAGGCGGCAGCGGGCACCGCACCCACCTTGGCTGCATCGCGCGCCAGCGCCTCGCGGGTGGCGCTCTTGCGATACCAGATCGTCACAGCTGACGACGTGAGCACGATGAACAGGCTGTACAGCACCGGAATCAGGAGCACCTGCTGCTGCAACTGGTCCTTGAAGGTCAGGGTGACGATCAGCACCGCCAGCGGACCGTTCTGGATGCCCGTCTCCAGCGAAATGGTGCGCGAGCGGTTGCTGTCCTGCTTGAGCAGGCGTGCCAGCCAATAGCCCAGCAGCATGCCGATGATGCCCAGCCCGATGGCGGCGAAGTAGACGCTGGCTGGGGTGGTCAGCAGCAGCTGATAGTTGCGCGGCACCCAGGAACCGATCAGGAACAGGATCACGAACACGCCGAGCAGGCCACCAATCAGCTCGATGGTCGCGCCGACATTCGGATTGGCCTTGCGCAGGAACATGCCGATGAAGGTGGGCACCAGCAGCACCACGAGCACCTGCGCCACGTTGGCCGCCGGGATGGCGAATTCACCCGTCACGCCGGCCAAGCCGGAATAGAACTTGATCAGCAGCGGCACGGCGACCACGGCCACGAGCGTGGACACGCTCGTCATCATGATGGACAGGGCGAGCGCGCCCTTGCTGAAGTAGGTGAAGATGTTCGAGGTCGTGCCACCGGGCATGCAGCCCATGAGGATCACACCCACCGCCAGCGCAGGCGGCAGGCCAAGCATCACGGCCAGGGCGTATCCCAGGAAGGGCATGATGCCGTACTGGCAGATCAGGCCGACGATCACGCCCTTGGGCTTGCGGAAGGCGATGAGAAAGTCGCGGAAGGTGAGCGAAGCGCCCATGCCGAGCATGATGACCATCATCATCACGCCCAGCAGCTTGGTTTCAAGTTCAGTCAACATGGTTTCAAGACTCCCTGGTCTCGGATCGGAGTGCGGTGCGCTCGCACACCGCAATGATTCAGTGGTGCTCGGGTGTCGCCCCGATTACCTGGCAAATTCCTTCTTGACCTCGGCCTTCAAGTCCTTGCGCAGGATCTTGCCGACCGGTGTCTTGGGCAGCTCGTCGCGAAAGACGATGGACTTGGGCACCTTGTAGTCGGTGAGGAACTTGCGGCAATGCGCAATCACGTCCGCCTCGGTCACGGCGGCCCCTTCGCTGCGCACCACATAGGCACGCACCGCCTCGCCGCTCTTGCTGTCGGGAATGCCCACCACAGCGGCCTCCATGACGGTATCCATCTTGGCAATGGCGTCCTCGACCTCGTTCGGATAGACGTTGAAGCCGGAGACCAGCACCATGTCCTTCTTGCGGTCCACGATCTTGAAGTAGCCCTCGCCGTCCATGATGGCCACGTCACCCGTGTAGAGCCAGCCGTCCTTGAGGGTCTTGGCCGTCTCATCGGGCTTGTTCCAGTAGCCCTGCATGACCTGCGGGCCACGGATGATGAGCTCGCCGGGCTCGCCCACGGCCACGGGCACGCCGTTGTCGTCCACCAGTCGCACTTCGGTGCCGGGCACCGGAATGCCGATGGAGTCCGGCTTGCTCTTGCCGAACAGCGGATTGAAGGACACCACCGGCGAGGACTCGGTCAGGCCGAAGCCTTCGGCAATCCGCGTCTTGGTGATCTTTTCCCAGCGCTCGGCCACCACGTGCTGCAGGGCCGTGCCCCCGGCCAGGGCCGCCTTGAGGTGCTTGGGCGGGAAGGCCACGAACCATTCTTCGTTGAGCAGCGCATTGAAGAGCGTGTTGACGCCGGAGATCCACGTGATCGGGTAGTTCTCGATCGCGCGCTGCAGGTTCTGCACCGGGCGCGGACTCGGGATCAGGATGTTGCGTGCGCCGATGCTGTAGAAGCACAGCAGATTCACCGTGAAGGCGAAGATGTGATACAGCGGCAGGGCCGTCAGCACACACTCCTTGCCTTCCTCGAAGTGCTTGCCGGCCATGGCCATGGTCTGGCTGATGTTGGCCAGCAGGTTGCCGTGCGTGAGCACCGCGCCCTTGGACACACCGGTGGTGCCGCCCGTGTACTGCAGGCAGGCGATCGCATCCGGGCGGATGTCCTTCCAGTAATCCTGCACACGCACCTTGCCCAGATGGGCCTCGCCGGCAGCAAGCACTTCGGCGAAACGGACGTGCGGCACGGTGATCGGCGGCAGCACGCGGTTCCAGTAGCGCTGCACGGCGCGGATGATGCCGCGCGGCACGGCGGGAAACAGCTCGGGCACCTTGGCCACGATGACGTGCTTGATCTCGGTCTGGGGCAGCACCTCGGCCAGCTTGTCGGCGAACATCTCGACGATGACCAGCACCTGCGCACCCGAGTCCTTGAACTGGTGCGCCATTTCGGTCGTGGTGTAGAGCGGGTTGGTGTTGACCAGCACGCAGCCCGCCTTGAACACACCGAAAGCCACGATCGGGTAGGCCAGGCCGTTGGGCAGCTGCACCGCCACACGCGTGCCAGCGGGCAGCTTGAGCTCCTCGCGCAGATAGGCGGCAAACGCATCCGAGTAGCGATGCGCCTGTGCATAGCTCATCGACCCGTTCATGCCGTTGGGCACAACCGCAGTGAATGCCGTCTGGTCCGCGAACTCGGTGGACGCGTTGTAGACCAGGTGTGCCAGGCTCGCATACGCCGGTGCGGGCAGGTCGGCCGACACATGGCCCGCGTAGGTGCCAGTCCACGGCTTCAGGTCATAGATGGGTGCAGTCTGCATACGGATGTCTCTCTTCCCTCGATGCTGGGCTGTGAACGCCTTGATGGCGGCTGCCATTTTTTTGAGTCCTTGAGCCCGGATCGCATCCTAGAGAGCGCCTGCAGAGCGCTCTAGTGGGGCTTATCCCATGGGAAAAACGCGGGTACGCCGGGCGCGACCGCCCTGCCCTGCGCGCAGGGTCGACAGGGCTTGGGCAAAATCGGGGCATGGCCTACAAGCTCCCCGAGTCCGTCCTGGTCGTGCTGCACAGCAGCACGCTGGAGATGCTGCTGATCGAGCGCGTTTCGGCCCCCGGCGAACGCGGGGCCTGGCAGAGCGTCACCGGCGCGCGGGCCGACGCGACCGAGCCCCTGCATCAGACCGCCCTGCGCGAGGTCGCGGAAGAAACCGGCCTGCAGATTGCGCTGCAGGACCTGCGCGACTGGCAACATAGCGAGCACTACCCGATCGCGCCGGCGTGGCGGCATCGCTACGCGCCGGGCGTGACGCACAACATCGAACATGTCTTCTCGGCCTGCATCGACCGGCATAGCCCCATCCGGCTCGACCCGCAGGAACATCGCGACTGGCAGTGGCTGCCCGCAGCCGAGGCAGCCGATCGGGTGTTCTCCCGAACCAATGCCGCGGCCATCCGCCGACTCATGGCAGAACGGACCTAGCCCATGCGCCTGCGGATCGTCACCTACAACATCGCCAAGGGTCTGACCCCGCTGTCGCGCAAGCATCGCATCCATGACGTGCGCGCTGCGCTGTCCGAGTTCGATGCCGACATCCTCACCCTGCAGGAGGTGCAGGACCGCAACGACCGCATCGCGACACGCGGCCATGCGCACCCCGGCCAGAGCCAGACGGACTTTCTCGCCGAGCTGAAGCCCGTGCGCGAACGCGAGGGCTGGCTCGACACCATGACCTTCATGCAGTCCGAGCCGCTGTACCACGCGGCCTACGGGGCGAACAAGCACTACGGCCACGGGCACCACGGCAATGCGGTGCTGTCGCGCTGGCCGATCGTGGCCATGGAGAACATCGACATCTCGCGCTCGGCCATCGAACGGCGCGGCCTGCTGATCACCACCGTGCTGGTCAAGCAGCAGCCGATGGTCATCATCAGCACCCACTTTTCGCTGCTGGCGCGCGATCGGCTGATGCAGGCTCAGGCCCTGGTGGAGCACGTGCGAACGCGCATCGATCCGACCCTGCCCCTGGTGATTGCCGGGGACTTCAATGACTGGCACCGCCGCGTGGACCGCACCCTGCGCCAGCAGCTCGGCCTGACCGAGGCCTTCGACCACAGCCACGCCCAGCCGGCACGGACCTTCCCGGCCATCTTCCCCATGCTGCGCCTGGACCGGATCTACGTGCGCAATCTGCAGGTGGTGGCGGCCCGCGTGCCGGACGGACCGCACTGGGCTCGGCGATCTGACCACCGGCCCATCCTGATGGAGGCGCAGGTGCACGGCCGGGGCGCGTCCGACGCATGAGCACGCGCGAACAGGACGGTGTGCAAGCCGACGGAGAAGCCCTCGGTTCGGCCGACCCGCCGGCGTTGCTGCGCCTGGGGCGGCAGGCCGACGGTCCGCGCTTCGTGCCCGGGCACCGGGTCCACCTGCTGCGCGGCGGGGCAGATTTCTTCCCTGCCATCCGCAGTGCCATCGACCAGGCACGCAAGCGCGTGCTGCTCGAAACCTACATCTTCAATGACGATGCCACCGCCCTGGGCATCCTCGGCAGCCTGCAGGCCGCGGCAGCCCGTGGCGTGGAAGTGAGCCTGGTGATCGACGGCTTCGGCTCCGGCGAGCACGGACGCGCCCTGGCGACACGCTTTTCCCAGGGCGAACTCGCACTGCACATCTATCGCCCCGAGCGATGGTGGCATCTGTTCCGCGGCAAGGGCGTGAGCCTGCTCAAGCGCCTGCACCGCAAGCTGGCCGTGATCGATGACGAGCTCGCCTTCGTCGGCGGCATCAACATGCTCGACGACTATGTCGATCCCAATCACGGCGTGCTGAGCGACCCGCGCTTCGATTTCGCCGTGCGGATCGAGGGACCGGTGGTGCAGGACATTGCCCTGTCGATGCAGCGCCTGCTCTGGCAGATCCGGCTGGCGCAGGCCCCCCTGGACCTGTCCGACCGCCAGCCGGTGGCGCAGCAGCTGCGTGATCGCACGCGTCAGGCCCTCGCGTTCCCGCGGCGCTTCGATCTGCCGGTGTCCCTGCCCCGGGCCGAGGATGTGGCGGTGGCCTTCGTGCCGCGTGACAACATCCGCAACCGCAGCACGATCGAGCGCGCCTACCTGCAGGCCTTTGACTCGGCGCGCGAGCGCATCATCCTGGCCAATGCCTACTTCATCCCGAGCGGGCGCTTCCGCAAGGCACTGATCCGTGCGGCACGACGCGGCGTGCGCGTACAGCTGCTGCTGCAGGGCCGCGTGGAGTACGCGCTGCAGCATCACGCCACCCAGGCCCTGTACAGCGCGCTGCTGGCGGCCGGGGTCGAGATCCATGAGTACGAGCGCAGCTTCCTGCACGCCAAGGTGGCCGTGGTCGATGCCGACTGGGCCACAGTGGGCTCGAGCAATGTGGACCCGTTCTCGCTGCTGCTGGCGCGTGAGGCCAATGTGGTGGTGCGCGATGTGCCTTTCACATCCGCACTGGTGCAGGCGCTCGAGGAAGCCATCAGCGAACGTGCCGTGCGGGTGACGGTGCCGCCGCTGTCGCTCTGGGCCCGCCTGCGCAACCGCATGGCACTGGCGCTGGTGCACCTGGCCGTGTTCATCACGGGGCAGCGCCGTGGCTACTGACGCCGTGGTCCACAAGCGGCAGGATGACCTGATCGTCCTGCGGCCGGAGGGCCTCTACTGCCCGGCCGGAGACTTCCACATCGACCCCTGGCGCCCGGTGGCGCGCGCCGTCATCACCCATGCCCATGCGGACCACGCACGCACCGGCCACGCCAGCTACCTGGCCGCCGCGCCGGCCGAAGGCGTGCTGCGCGCGCGACTGGGCACGATCAGCCTGCAGACCCTGGCCTACGGCGAATCGGTCGACATGAACGGTGTGCGTGTGAGCCTGCATCCGGCCGGCCACGTGCTGGGCAGCGCGCAGGTGCGCGTCGAACACCAGGGCGAGGTCTGGGTGGCCAGCGGCGACTACAAGACCGCACCCGACGCCACCTGCGCACCTTTCGAGCCGGTGCCCTGCCACACCTTCATCACCGAGAGCACCTTCGGCCTGCCGATCTACCGCTGGCGGCCGGATACCGAAGTCTTTGTCGCCATCAACCAATGGTGGGCCGGCAATGCCGCCGCCGGCCGGGCCAGCGTGCTGTTCTGCTACAGCTTCGGCAAGGCGCAGCGCATCCTGTCCGGGCTGGATGCGAGCATCGGCCCCATCGTCACGCACGGCGCGGTGGAGCCGCTGAACCGCGCCTACCGCGCCGCGGGCGTGCCGCTGCCGGAGACGCGCCTGGTGAGTGAAGTCAGCGACAAGCAGGACTTTCGCCGCGCGCTCGTGCTGGCGCCGCCCTCGGCCGCAGGCAGTACCTGGATGCGGCGCTTCGGCGAGTACAGCGACGCCTTCGCCTCCGGCTGGATGCAGTTGCGCGGCAGCCGCCGCCGCCAGGGCTATGACCGCGGCTTCGTGCTGTCGGACCACGCCGACTGGCCGGGGCTGCATGCCGCCATTGCGGCCACCGGCTGCGAGCAGGTCATCGTCACCCACGGCTACGTGCCGATCATGGTGCGCCACCTGCAGGAGCAGGGTCTGGCGGCACGCGCCTTTGCCACCGAGTTCGGCAGCGACGACAACGAACTCCCAGCCGCAGGGGCGACTGCATCGCCCGCCGAGGCCGTGGCGCAGCCGCCTGGAGCGGAGACGGGCGCATGAGCCTGCCCGCTGGCATCGCCCGCCGGCTCGTGACGCGGCTGCCGCAGGCGCGTGGCGGCGACGCGCCCGTCTGGCTGGCCTGCGTCATGAGCCTGCCCATGGCAGACGGTGAACTGCCCCACTGCATCGGCGCGCTCTGGGCGCCAGATGCGCAGGGCCTCTGGCCGCGCCTGCCGGAGATCACGGCCATCGGCTCGCCGGATGCGCCGCGCACCCTGGCCGAGCTGCTGGCCCGCGCACCGGCCGAGCCGCGCTTCCTGCTCACGGATCATCGCGTGGTGGACATGGCCCTGGCCTGCGAGGTGCAGCTCGCGGCCGATCCGCATCTGCAGCACGGGCAGCGCAGCGCCCTGAGCCAGCTGCGTCAGGCCCTGCGCGAGCGGGATACTGAAGTGATCGCCCAGAGCTTCACCCACTTTGACGCCGGCTTCGCCCGCTTCACGGATGCGCTGGGCCTGAACGAGGGCGGCACGCCGTGAAGGACTTTGCCCGCCTGTTCGCCGAGCTGGACGCGAGCACCGCCACGCAGGCCAAGGTGGATGCGCTCAAGCGCTACTTCGGCCGGGCCGATCATCGCGATGCTTCCTGGGCGGTGTATTTCCTCGCCGGCGGCAAACCGCGCCAGACCGTGCCCACGCGGCTGTTGCGCGAGACCGCCTGCGCGGCCGCCGGCCTGAACGAGTGGCTGTTCGAGGAGTGCTACCAGGCCGTGGGTGACCTGGCCGAGACCATTGCCCATGTGCTGCCCCCGCCTGAAGGCGAGGACGACACGCCGCTGGCCGACTGGATCGAGCGGCGCCTGCTGCCGCTGCGCGGCGCCGAGCCCGCTGATGCCGCAGCGCTGCTACGCGAGTTCTGGCGCGTGCTGGATACCGAGCGGCGTTTTCTGCTGACCAAGCTGATCGGCGGCGGATTCCGGGTGGGCGTCTCGAAGCTGCTGGTGACGCGCGCCCTGGCCGAATTCAGCGGCGTGGATGCCAAGCGGATTGCGCAGCGCCTGATGGGCGCGACCGACAAGCGCCACGTACCCAGTGCGGCGAGCTTTGCCGCACTCATCGCCGCCGAGGCGGACGATGGCACAGGCCCCACCGACAGCGGCACGCCCTACCCCTTCTTTCTGGCCCATGCGCTCAACGAACCCGCAGCGCGCTTTGATGAGCTCATCGGCCCGCCCACCGACTGGCAGGTGGAATGGAAGTACGACGGCATCCGCGCCCAGCTGGTCAAGCGCGCCGGGCAGGTCTGGCTCTGGAGCCGCGGAGAGGAGCTGATCACCGAGCGCTTTCCGGAGATCGTGCAGCAGGCCAGTGGCCTGCCCGATGGCACGGTGATCGATGGCGAGGTACTCGTCATGAAGCCGGACGCGGCAGGCGTGCTTGCGCCCGCGCCCTTCCAGCTGCTGCAGCAGCGCATCGGCCGCAAGACGCTCACCAAAAAGGTGCTGCAGGACGCCCCCGTGCAGCTGCTGGCCTACGACCTGCTCGAACGCGAGGGGCAGGACCTGCGCGAGCAGCCGCAGGCCGAACGCCGCATGCAGCTCGAGGCACTGGCCGCCACGCATGCGCTGGCACTGTCACCGCTCGTTGAGGCGGCAAGCTGGGCAGACTTTGCCGCGCTGCGCGAGCAGAGCCGCGCCCGCGGGGTGGAAGGCTTCATGCTCAAGCACCGCGCCAGCCGCTACGGCACCGGCCGCACCAAGAGCGAGGGCACCTGGTGGAAGTGGAAGATCGAGCCCATGAGCATCGACTGCGTGCTCATCTACGCCCAGGCCGGCCACGGCCGCCGCGCGAGCGTCTACACGGACTACACCTTTGCCGTCTGGACCCGCGCACCCCAAGACGCAGCCGAGGCTGAAGCCGTCTGCGACGCGATTGCCGCCAAGCAGCCCGCAGGCGAGTTGGCGCTGGTGCCCTTTGCCAAGGCCTACTCGGGCCTCACGGACGAGGAGTTCCGGCAGGTGGATGCGCTGATCCGCAAGCACACGATCGAGAAGTTCGGGCCTGTACGCAGTGTGCGGCCCAGTCTGGTGTTCGAGCTCGGCTTCGAGGGCATCAATGCCAGCCCGCGGCACAAGAGCGGCATCGCCGTGCGCTTTCCGCGCATGCTGCGCATCCGCTGGGACAAGCCCCTGCACGAGGCCAATACCCTGGCCGATCTGCGGGCCCTGCTGCAGGAGGCGCACTGAACCATGCGCGTGCTCGGCGTCGACTTCACCTCCGCCCCGGCCAAACGCAAGCCCATCACCTGCGCCTGGGGTGAGCGCGATGCGCACGGCGTGCTGGCGATCGAGCAGGTCGTGGCCTGCACGAGCTTCGCGGACTTCGAGCGCGAGCTCGCCACGCGTGGCCCCTGGGTCGGCGGCTTCGACTTTCCCTTCGGCCTGCCGCGGGAACTGGTGCAGCATCTCGGCTGGCCCACGGACTGGGCGGGGCTGATCCGGCACTACGGCGCGATGGATCGCGAGGCGATCCGCCAGCAGTTCAAGGCCTTCTGCGATGCCCGGCCGGCGGGCGGCAAGTTTGCACACCGCGCCTGCGACCGGCCGGCAAACTCGTCACCCTCGATGAAGTGGGTGAACCCGCCCGTGGCCTGGATGCTGCACGCCGGCGCACCGCGCCTGCTGGACGCCGGGGTCACCGTGGCCGGGCTGCACGCCGGGGACGAACGAATTGCCCTGGAAGCCTACCCCGCACTGGTGGCGCGCTCGATCATCGGCAACGCGTCCTACAAGAGCGACGCCAAGGGCAAGCAGACCGACGAGCGCACCGAGCGGCGGCGCGACATCGTCGCCGCACTCAAGGCTGGCACCCATGCGGGCGGCATGAAGCTGCGCTTTGCCTGCGGCCTGCCGGAGCAGCTGATCGAGGACGCCCAGGCCGAGCTGCTCGATGCCGTGCTCGCCGCCGTGCAGGCGGCCTGGGCCGCGCAGCAGCCGAACCACGGCCTGCCCCAAGCGCTGGACCCGGTGGAAGGCTGGATCATCGGCGTGCCGCAGTTCACCGGTGGCGCGGGCGCATGAGCGAGCGCCGCCGCAGCAGCAAGAAGCCCACGCGGGGCTGGGGCCTGCCGCCCGAGCTGGAGAAGCTCGATCACCTGGGCAAGCAGCTCGACCGCAAGCGCAAGGCGCTGGCGCAGCAGCGCGCCGCGCAGACGCCCCACGCCAACCCGGCCCTGCGCGAAGGCGCCGGCGAATTTGCGGTGGTGGCGCCGGCCACAAGCGACCTGGCGCCGCCTGCAGCACCCGGGCGGGCAAAGAAGCGCACCGCAAAACGGCTTCCGCTTGTCCCAAGCCAGTCTTCAGGCGAAATGGCCTCAAGAAGCGCATCGGATGGACTTCCAGACATGGAAGTCCAGCATTCAAGCGCCTCTTCAGGCCAAACTGCCCCGAAACGCCCGCGGGACAAGCGGAAAGCCGTTCCAGCCGGCACGCCTGCACCCTTCCCCAGCCCGGCCGCCTGGTTCAAGAGCCTGGGTCGCAAACCCTTCCCCTTCCAGGAGGCATGCTGGGCGCACATCGCCGCCGGGCGCAGCGGGCTGCTGCACGCCACCACGGGCGCGGGAAAGACCTACGCGGTGTGGCTGGGGGTGCTGTCTGCACAAGGGGCCGTGCAGACAGTCGCAGCGGCGGCACCCAACGAAGCAGATGGCATGCGACTGTTTTCTCCCTCCCCCGCTCGGGGGGGGAGGGCCGGGGAAGGGGAGGATGCAGCACTGACCTTCGCGCCTGCG
>DASSQC010000084.1:0-6447 GCA_035702705.1 Burkholderiaceae bacterium
ACTGGCCGAGACCCTGGCTGCCCTGCCCCGCCTGCGCCGCTGGCGCGTGCATGCCCGTGCGCCGCTCGTGTGCGCTGCCGACCTGCACCGCAGTGCAGACAGCCCGGTGGCGCTGCTGGGCGATGCGGCGCACCCCATGCAGCCCTATCTGGCCCAGGGCGCTGGCATGGCCCTGGAAGATGCCGATGCCCTTGCGCAGGCGCTGGCGGCGCAAGGCGCCACGCCGCACGCACTGGCGAACTATGCGCAGGCGCGCTGGCAGCGCAATGCCCAGGTGCAGGCGAGGGCCGCGCGCAACGGACGCATCTTCCATGCAGCCGGGCCGCTGCGCATGGCGCGCAACGTGGCGCTCAGCGTCCGGCCGCAGCTCATGGACCAGCCCTGGCTGTACAGCTTCTGAGCGACCGAAAACGACTTATTTTCTCTATTGAAAAACCGGCTTTCCGCTTGTCTGATGCGCGGAAAGCCGGCTTTTCTGTGCTCACGAAAATAGGTCCGAAATTGAATCAGAATAGACGATGAACACCACGCGAGCGTCTGCGCTCGCGCTGCCCGCCGCCAGCGCGGCGGCCACACTCAGCTGGCCGGCTCGTCGGCACCCGGTCCGTCGTCGATGCCCAGCTCGGCAATCTTGCGCGTGATGGTGTTGCGCCCGATGCCCAGGCGCTGTGCAGCCTCCACGCGGCGCCCTCCCGTGACCACGAGCGCCGTCTGGATCACCGTGCGCTCGAAGTCCTCAGCCAGCCTGGGCATCACGTCCGGCAGGCCCTGCACGAGACGCTCGCGCACCACGGCCTCCAGTTGCGCCTGCCAGGTGCCCGGCGCAGCAATCACGCCCGGCGCCGCAGCCAGCGGCGCAAGCCCCGACTGCGCGGCGACCGTGCCGCCAGGCGCTGCAAGGGTCTCCGGTGCTGGCGCAGGCGTCACTGCGCCTGCATGGGCAGACTGCGCGGCACCGGCCGGGGCTGCGGCGATCTGCTGGCGCAGATCGTCCGGCAGATCCTTGACCTCGACGCCCTGCGAAGGCGCCATCACCGTCACCCAGTGGCAGAGGTTCTCCAGCTGCCGCACGTTGCCCGGAAAGGGCAGGCCCGACAGAAACCTCAGCGCCTCGTCAGAGAAGCGCTTGGCGTCCACGCCCAGCTCACGGGCGCTCTTGGCCAGGAAGTAGCGCGCCAGCAGCGCAATGTCTTCGCTGCGCTCACGCAGAGCCGGCAGGCGCAGGCGGATCACGTTCAGGCGGTGGAACAGGTCCTCGCGGAAGAGCCCCTGCTTCACCCGCGACTCGAGCTCCTGGTGCGTCGCCGCGATCACGCGAACGCTGGCGGCGAGCGGCGTGTGGCCGCCGACGCGGTAGAACTGGCCGTCGGACAGCACGCGCAGCAGCCGCGTCTGCAGGTCCATCGGCATGTCGCCGATTTCGTCAAGGAACAGCGTGCCCTCCTCGGCCTGCTCGAAACGGCCGCGGCGCATGGTCTGCGCGCCGGTGAAGGCGCCGCGCTCATGGCCGAAGAGCTCGGACTCCAGCAGGTCCTTGGGAATGGCGGCGGTGTTGATTGCCACAAAGGGCTTGTTTGCACGCGGGCTGTGGCGGTGCAGCGCCCGCGCCACCAGCTCCTTGCCGGTGCCCGACTCGCCCGTGATCAGGACGGTGACATGACTCTGCGACAGGCGGCCGATGGCGCGGAACACGTCCTGCATGGCCGGTGCCTGGCCGAGCATCTCGGGCGTGGCCACGGCCGGTTCGGCCGCAGCGACCTCGCGCTTGTGCTCATCGAGTGCGCGGCGGATGAGCTCCACGGCCTTGGTGATGTCAAAGGGCTTGGGCAGGTACTCGAACGCCCCGCCCTGGAAGGCGGAAACCGCGCTGTCCAGATCGGAAAACGCCGTCATCACGATGACCGGCAGCTCCGGGTGCTCGCGCTTGACATGCTCCAGCAGGGCAAAGCCGTTGGTGCCCGGCATGCGCACATCGCTCACCAGCACTGCAGGCACGTCTTCGGTCAGGGACTCGATCACCGAGCGCGCCGAATCGAAGCTGCGCACCGGCACGTTTTCCTTGGCCAGCGCCTTTTCAATCACCCAGCGGATCGACTGATCGTCATCCACGACCCAGACGGTGTCGGCTGCAGCGCTCATGCCGCACCTCCTGTCTGGGGCTCGACCTGATGCACGGGGCTCAGGGCAAGGGAATCAGGATCTGGAAGTCCGTCTGACCGGGCCGACTGTCGCATTCGATGGTTCCGAAGTGTTGTTCGATGAAGGTCTGCGCCAATGTCAGACCGAGGCCACTTCCCCCTTCGCGACCACTGACCAACGGGTAGAAGATCCGATCGCGCAAGTCCTCCGGGATACCGGGGCCGTTGTCGATGACTCGCAAGTCCAGTGCCAGCCGGTAGCGTTGTTTCTGGATCGTGACTTGCCGGACCACCCGCGTGCGGAAGCGGATCTGCGCGGTTTGCGCTGCGATCTCTGCCGTGAGCGCCTGTGCAGCGTTCTGAGCGATGTTCAGCACGGCCTGGATGAGCTGCTCGCGGTCGCCCCGGAAATCCGGCAGGCTCACGTCATAGTCGCGCACCACCTTCAGGCCATGCGGATACTGCGCCAGCAGCAGGCTGCGCACATGTTCCAGCACCTCGTGGATATTGACGTCGCCCACCTGATGTGGGCGGCGATGCGGCGCCAGCAGCCGGTCCACCAGCAGCTGCAGGCGGTCGGCCTCCTTGATGATGACCCGGGTGTATTCGCGCAGCTCGGCACTGGGCAGCTCCGGCTCGAGCAGTTGCGCCGCGCCGCGAATCCCGCCCAGCGGGTTCTTGATCTCGTGCGCCAGGTTGCGCACCAGTTCCTTGTTCATGGCGTTCTGCGCCGTGAGCTGCTCCTCGCGCGACACCCGCAGCTGCTGGTCGATCTCCTGGAACTCCAGCACCACGGGCGACTCCGGCGTCTCGGGCGCTGTCACCACGCAGGTCACCGGCACCGGATCCCGGCCGGGGCGGCGCAGGGTCATCTCCAGGCGCTTGCGCGAAAACTGGTTGCCGCGTGCCTCAAGCACCAGCTGAGCCAGCTCTGCTCCATTCTCGAAGGGCGCCGCCACGGCACTGCCGGCCAGCTGGCGCAAGGAGAGGTCAAACAGGGCTTCGGCCGCAGCGTTGACATGATGGATCGTGCCATCAGGCGCGACGAGCACCACCGCCGAGGACACGAGGTCCAGGCCGCTGAGCAATGCGGGACGGGCGAGATTCATGGGTCCGGAAATGAAAACGGCCGACACGCTCCGGGGTCTGTACCGGGGTCGGCCGTGTACCGGACTTTACCGGCTCACGCTCTGGCTGCTTACATCGCGCGCAGCCGTGCAAGCTCCTGGCGGATGGCCACCATATTGGAGTCGCAACGGGCAATGTCGTCACGCAGACCGGCCAGGCGCCCGGCGGCAGCCGCGTTGCGCTCGGCCTCACCCAGATCACGGCGCAGACCGGCGCACTTGGTTTCCTCCGCGCGCAGTTCAGTCTCCAGGACCTGGCGGCGCCCCTGATCGCGGCTGATCTGCTCGGCAGGCTCGATGCGCGGAAAACTCGCCGGGCCCGGGCTGGGCGCCGCGGCGGCAGGACGCGAGGCAGGCCGCTGTGAAGGCATGACGACTGCCGGCGGCTGCATCTCCTTGCGCTGGCAGTTCTTGTACTTGCGGGAGTCGGCCTCGTTGTCCGTCAGATGACGGCCGCCATCTTCACGCTCGCAGATGAAATAGAAGCTCGATTGCGCCTGGGCGGCCGCAACCAGACCACCCGCGGTCAGCAGCCCAGCCAGGACAGATCGAAACACGCGCGTCATCGGAAACCTCGGGAAGTCGCACAGAGCCGCACAGGTTAGTGCTTTCGCGGCTGCCGGAAAACACAAGGGGCGGAAATCCGCCCCTTGTGTTGTTGCTTCGACATCGGGCGACGGCTTGCGCCCTCGCCCGACGCGCTGATCGCGAGGATCAGGCGCTGTAGTACATGTCGAACTCGACCGGATGCGTGGTCATGCGGAAGCGCGTGACATCCTGCATCTTGAGTTCGATGTAGGCGTCGATCATGCCGTCCGTGAACACACCGCCCTTGGTCAGGAAGGCGCGATCCTTGTCGAGGGCTTCCAGGGCCTGGTCCAGGCTGGAGCACACGGTCGGGATCTTTGCGTCCTCTTCGGGCGGCAGGTCGTACAGGTTCTTGTCGGCGGCTTCGCCCGGGTGGATCTTGTTCTGCACGCCATCCAGACCGGCCATCAGCATGGCGCTGAAGGCGAGGTAGGGGTTGGCGGTGGGATCCGGGAAGCGCACTTCGATGCGGCGACCCTTCGGGTTGCTCACATACGGAATGCGGATCGAGGCCGAGCGGTTGCGGGCCGAGTAGGCCAGCTTCACCGGGGCCTCGAAGCCGGGCACCAGGCGCTTGTAGGAGTTGGTGCCGGGGTTGGTGATGGCGTTCAGTGCACGGGCGTGCTTGATGATGCCGCCGATGTAGTACAGCGCGAACTCGGACAAGCCGGCGTAGCCGTCGCCTGCGAACAGGTTCTTGCCGTCCTTCCACACGGACTGGTGCACGTGCATGCCGGAGCCGTTGTCACCGACCACGGGCTTGGGCATGAAGGTCGCCGTCTTGCCGTAGCTGTGGGCCACGTTGTGCACGACGTACTTCAGGATCTGCGACCAGTCGGCGCGCTGCACCAGGGTGCTGAACTTCGTGCCGATTTCGCACTGGCCGGGCGCAGCCACTTCGTGGTGGTGCACTTCGACCGGCACACCCATCTGCTCGAGCAGCAGGCACATTTCAGAGCGCATGTCCTGGAAGCTGTCGACCGGCGGCACGGGGAAGTAGCCACCCTTGACCGGGGGACGGTGAGCCAGGTTGCCGCCTTCGAACTTCTTGCCGGTGCTCCACGGCGCTTCCTCGGACTCGATCGAGACCGAGCAGCCGCTCATGTCCACGTTCCAAGTCACGCTGTCGAAGATGAAGAATTCGGGTTCCGGGCCGAAGAAGGCCTGGTCACCAATGCCCGACTCCTTCAGGTAGGCCTCGGCACGGCGGGCCAGCGAGCGGGGGTCGCGGTCATAGCCCTTCATGTCGGACGGCTCGATCACGTCGCAGGACAGGATCAGCGTGGGCTCTTCACGGAAGGGGTCGAGGTTGGCGGTCGAGGGATCCGGCATCAGCAGCATGTCGGAGGCTTCAATGCCCTTCCAACCGGCGATCGAGGAACCGTCAAACGCGTGGCCAGCGGTGAACTTGCTGTCGTCAAAGGCCGACACGGGCACGGAGACGTGTTGCTCCTTACCCTTGAAATCGGTGAAGCGGAAATCAACGAACTTGACGTCGTTGTCCTTGACCATCTTCATGACGTCTTGAGGCGTCGCCATAATGCGCATTCTCCTGAGTGTGGGATTCGTGTTGACCACTGCGTGATTTGTGGCCTCGCGAGGTGATCACCGGTCGATAAAGCAGCTTCTGTACCATGCCATTCTGGTGCAGCGCAGCAGCTCAGGAGTGTATTCCGCAGCCGATTCGCCGTCGCTGCACCAAAGCAAAGCCGCACCAGATCGGTGCGCGCACCAAATGCGTGCACGACCTTCATGCTCAGGATCAGCGTCTGATGAATCCACCCCCACCCCATGGCGCCCCGCAGTCCGGCGCTGAACTGAAGAGCCGCAGCGGCCTGGCGCGCATCAGCAAGGCCGCGATCTACTCGTTCTACGGGTTTCGCGCGGCACTCAAGCACGAGCACGCGTTTCGCCAGGAGCTCATCCTGGTCGCGGTTCTGACGCCGGTGGCGCTTGCACTGCCGGTCAGCGCACTGTCCAAGCTCGCGCTGCTTGCTGTCCTGCTGCTGGTGCTGATCGTGGAACTGCTGAATTCCGCGATCGAGGCGGTGGTCGACAAGGCCAGCCCGGAGATCCACCCCCTCGCAGCCCGTGCGAAGGACATGGGCAGCGCGGCGGTCTTTCTGGCGCTGCTGCTGGCCGCTGCCACCTGGGCCGTGGTCGCCGGGCCGGTGCTCGCCCGCTGGCTGGCCTAGCCGTGGTGATCGGCGCGTGTGCTCAGGTGCACGCGTCTAGCCGCTCCTGGAACGGGCGCGGCACTCGGAAAGCGCCTGTCTCCCGCAACACACTGCGCTGCACCACCTAGCGCTGCGACAGCTCGCCGTAACGGGTCTCGTCGAAGCCCACAGTGATCGTGCCATCCGGCCACTCGACCACCGGCCGCTTGATGGTGCTGGGGTGGGCACGCATGACCTGATGTGCAGTGCCCGCGTTGACCACGGTATTGCGAAGGGCTTCGTCGAGCTTGCGCCAGCTGGTGCCCTTGCGGTTGAGCAGGACTTCCCAGCCCACGGCCCGGGTCCAGCGGTCGAGCCGGTCGAGGCCGACATTGAGCTGCTTGAAGTCGTGGAAGGTGAACGCTACGTCGTGCTCAC
>DASSQC010000085.1:0-7349 GCA_035702705.1 Burkholderiaceae bacterium
CCGAGCCTTCGATGCGGCCCAGGGTGCGTACCTCTCCGCCGGCGGCCACCTCGAAGCGGATGCCATCCAGCCCGCGGCCGGCCAGCTCCACGCTTTGCCCGGCAGCCAGCACCACGTTGCCGTTCGGCGCCTGGATCAGGCCCTCATTGCTGACGCTGCCACCGATGATGTAGACGTCGCCGTTCTGGGCGCGCATCACGCCATCGACCTTGATTTCGCCGCTGGGCGCACCGGGCAGCCCGGCAAAGCGCAGGCGCCCGGCCTTGAAGTCCTCGTTCGAGATATCGAGCGTGGACACCACCAGACCGGCTGTATCGACCATCGCGCCCTGGCCGAACACCACGCCGTTGGGGTTGACGAGGAAGACGCGGCCGTTCGAACCCAGCGTGCCGAGAATCTGCGAGGGGTCCACGCCGGTCACGCGGTTGAGCACGGCCGACTGCGCGTTCTGCTGGTTGAACCAGGTGACGTTGCCGGCACCCACGTTGAACTGCTGCCAGTTGATGATGGTGCCCGGCGTGTTGGTCACCGTCAGGCGATTGCCCTGCTGGCTGAAGCTCGCCTGGCCGTTCACCACCGTGGCGCCCTGCGGCAGGGCGCCGGGCAGGCTGCGTGCGGGATTGGCCACGCCCAGCGGATTGCCGGCGGCATTCGCATTCGGCGCGATCACGGCCGCCGGCAGAGCGCCGCGCTGCAGCAGCGCCGGCAAGCCGCCACGCAGGGCGTCGGGCGTGATGCCCACCGGCAGCGCGCGACCACCGGGGCCGAGCGTGGGCGCGCCCTGGGCCAGGGCCGCACCGCCGACACCGAACAGAAAGACGCCGGCCAGGGCGGCGCTGAGCCGGGTGGGCGCAGGCAAGCCCTGCTGAAGGGTCCATGCAGGCGAGGAAAGCGGCGTGGTCTGCACGCGATCGCTGCGCTGTCGGCCCTCCTGCCGGGGGGTGCCGGAAACGCGGCGGGCATGACGGGAAACGGAGCCGGGCGCCTGAGCGCGCCCCGAAGGCATGGACATACTGAATTCCTCCCGGGCGCTGCGGCCGCGGCCCGGTCGGCCGGGCTGGGCCCTGCTGTGCGCGCATCACCGCCAGAGCGGGCGAACACGACGGCCGACTGTAGACCCCTGTTGCCGGATCTTCACTCCCGCATGGGTGGGATGGAATTCGGTCGGAATCGATTCGCGTCAGGCCGAATTTGATCGTTATTTGACGAACAGATTGCCCTTACCGCTTGTGGGATGCGGCTTCCGGGAATTTCGTCATTTCGATGAATATGGCCGATTCTTTACCTGCCCGAATCGCAGCGCGCCCGATGCTCGCCACCGAGGCGCGTCGGGCAAGTGCAACGCGAGGCCCTTCGCACGGCCCGCCCGGGCGGGCCGCGGCCGCGCCGGCTCACCAGGCGGCGGGGTGACTGCCCAGCGGCATGCTCGGCCGCGCGGCCGCGGGCCAGGCCGGCGTGCTCTGCACGGCGTGACGCACCACGGTCAGCCGGCCAAAGCCTGAGTCCTCCTCGATCAGGCAATCGGCCACGGCGGCCTGGTCCGGATCGATCGCCGCAAAGCCCTCCGGCTGACGCCCCAGGCCGCGCAGCCACTGCGCCGTCTGCGCCAGCGACACCTCCACCCGCCAACTGCCGCCTTCACGCTCCCGGCGCGCCAAGGCGGCGGCAATGCCGGCTGCCAGGAGGTAGCCCGAGGCATGGTCCAGCACCTGCGCCGGCAGCGGACGTGGGTCGGGCTGAGCACCCAAATCGTCGTGCGGGCGGCCCTGCCAGGCCAAGTGAGCGCGTGCTTCGGCGTCGTTCATGCCACATGCAGTCTGTACCAGCGAGTCGAAACCGCGCCGGTCTGCCCAGGGGCCGGTGCGGCCGTAGGCGGACAGGCTGGCCACCACGATGCCGGGGGCATCTGCACCGCGCTGCGCGGCCAGCTGCTGCGGCGAAAACCCGCGCGCCGCGAGCCCGCCGGGGCGGTAGCCCTGCAGAAACACATCGGCCCGGGCCGCGAGCTGCTGCAGGGTCGCGTGCTGCGCGGGGTCGTTCAGATCAAGCGCGGCACTGCGCTTGCCCCGGCCGGTATCGATCACCAGCGGCGCAATGCTCGGCAAGCCGGGACTGGTGATCAGCATCACATCGGCGCCATAGGCCGCCAAGGTGCGCCCGGCCACCGGACCGGCAATGACGCGGGTCAGATCCAGCACGCGCGCGCCCGACAAGGGCGCGGCGTTCTGCACCAGCCGGCCGAGCGGCGCGGGCCGGCCCGGGCCGATGCGCGTGATCTCCAGCAGCGGCTGTGCCGCCACCGCCTGGCCCTGGGGGTGCGCGTCCCACTCGGCCAGGCTGCGCATGGCCGCCACCACCAGGCCACGTTCGGCTGCGGCGGTTTCGAACTGCTCGGCCGTCCAGCGCTGCAGCGCCGCCGCCACGGCCGCCTTGTCGTAGTCGCAACCCAGCAGAGCGAGCACACCATCGCGGTGGTGTGGGAAGTTGGTGTGGATGCGTACCCAGCGGCCGTCGCCGCAGCGGTAGGCGCCGGCAATCCTGTCCCACAGATCCGGCGGCGGTGCGCCGTCCACGCGCAGATAGCGCTCGCTGCGGAACTCGATGGCGGCGGCACGCATGTCCACGGCCAGCCGGGCCGGCGCAGCGCCACGCACCTGCGCCAGTGCATCAGCCGCCAGTGCGGCGGCGGCCATGCTGGTCTGCGCCGCCGCCCCGCAGGCAAAGGACGAGGGTAGCGCGGGCTCGGCGCCGGTCAGGTCCACCTGCGCGCTGGCCGATGCCGGCAAATGCAGGGCTTCGAGGATCTGCAGCAGGGCGGCGCGGGGACTGAGCAGCGGATCGGCAAGCAGGGGCATGGGCGGCATCCAGCAGAGTGGAGGGTGCATTGTGCTGCGCGCGGCGGCGAGGGTGGCTGACCGGTGACCCAGGGCAGCAGATCGCCGGCACCCTGCCGCCTAAGATCATCCGGCAATCCATGACTATCCATTAGAGGGAGATCGCACATGACCTGGCTGATCACCGGCGCAAGCCGCGGGCTGGGCCGCCACCTGGCCCTGCAACTGGCGCAGCGCGGCCACCGTGTGCTGGCCTGCGCACGCGACGCGGAGCGCCTGCAGACGCTGGCAGCCGAATCGGGCGGCGCGGTCGTGCCGGTGGTGGTGGATCTGGCAGATGCGGCGCAGATCGGCCCGCGCCTGAGCGCGGCGATCGCTGGAGAAGCACACCTCAGCGGCGTGGTGAACAACGCCGGCTTCGGTGTCTACAAGCCCTTTCTGGAGCACAGCGAAGCCGAATCCATCCAGCTCGTGCAGGTGAATCTGACGGCCGCCATCCAGGTCTGCCATGCGGTGCTGCCGCGACTGCTGGCCCAGGGCCGCGGCCACATCGTGAACGTGGGCTCGGACCTCGCACGGCGGCCGCTGGCCAACATGGCGGTCTATGCCGCGGCCAAGCATGGTCTGGCGGGCTTCTCGCACTCGCTCTTGCGCGAGGTCAAGGCGGCCGGCGTGAAGGTGAGCCTGGTGAATTCCGGCATCGTGGACACCGACTTCGGCGGTGCGGCCGAAGGCAGCCGCGATGCGCACTGGAGCCTGCGCCCAGCCCAGCTCGCGCAGCTGATCGTGCAGCTGATCGAGCAGCCGGGCAATGTGGTGGTCGATGAACTGAGCGTTCACCCGCTGGGGCAGGACTTCTAGCGAATCGACAGCTGCGCAGCCGGACGGGTGCAGGCCGCGCGGCTGGCGGCTTGTGTTGCCGCTCCAATCGTTCTGTTTTGCAGAACGATTTGTCGCTGAATATGAATTTTACGCAAGGTCTTGTGGCTGTCATGCTTCCGTCCGGAATACATCCGGAGTTTGTCCATGGCCACCTCGACCCTCCTTTCACCCGCCCTGCATGCCTTGCTGCTGGCTGCAGTGCCGGCGATGGCGCTGCTTGCTGCAGCCGGGGCCGCCAGCCTGCGCGGCAAGGTGGCGACCGTATGGCGGCTTGCGCACGGTGCGGCAGCCGCGATGCTGCTGCTGGCCGCCGGCGCCCTGGTCTGGCAGCTGGCGCTGGGCACGGCCAGCTCGCAGGTGCTCCGGCTCGGCGGGGCTGACGCATGGGCCGGATTCGGCCTGCGGGCTGACGCCCTTGGCGCGCTGGTGCTGCTTCTGGTGAGCTTCATCGGCTGGGTGATCGTGCGCTACTCGCGCGCCTACCTGGCCGGCGAGGCGCGCGAGCGCAGCTACGTGGTCTGGCTCATGACCACACTGGCGGCCGTGGCCGTGGTGGTGCTGACCAACCATCTGCTTGTGCTGGCCCTGGCCTGGCTGGCCACGAGCCTGACGCTCGGCAGGCTCCTGAACTTCTACGGGGACCGCGCGGCAGCACGCATCGCCGCCCACAAGAAGTTCCTGTTCAGTCGCCTGGCTGATCTGTGCCTGTTCGCCGCGCTGATCCTGATCCAGCGCAGCGTCGGCAGCCTGGAGATCGATCAGGTGCTGGACCGCGTGACCGGTCTGGGCACACTGCCCGGTGAACTGAGCGCCGCTGCCGTGCTGATTGCCGCCACGGCCCTGCTCAAGTGCGCCGCCCTGCCGTTCCATGGCTGGCTGATCCAGGTGATGGAAGCACCCACGCCGGTCTCGGCGCTGCTGCATGCAGGTGTGGTGAACCTCGGCGGCTTCGTGCTCATCCGTCTGGCACCGCTGATTTCGCAGTGCACGGCCGCACAGGCCCTGCTGGTGGTCGTCGGCACGGCCACCGCCGTCATCGCCGCACTCGTCATGACCACGCGCATCAGCATCAAGGTGCAGCTGGCCTGGTCGACCTGCGCGCAGATGGGTTTCATGCTGCTGCAGTGCGGTCTGGGCGCCTACGAGATGGCCCTGCTGCACCTGGTCGCCCACTCCCTCTACAAGGCCCACGCCTTCCTGGCCTCGGGCGGCGCGGTGCAGACCGCCAGCCTGCGCGAAATGAGCCCCAAGGCCCGGGTGCTGACCCTGCCGGCCGCCCTCGCAGCACTGCTGCTTGCCACGCTGATGGTGGCTGCGGCAGCTGCCGTCTGGTCGATCTCACCGGCCGGCAACCCCGCGCTGCTCACGCTGGCCGTGGTGGTTTGCATGGCGCTCACGCCGCTGGTGGGCGCCTGGGCGCGTGGCAACCACGCCACCCGCAGCCTGGCCCTGGCGGGCTGCGCCTTCGCGCTGGCTCTCCTGTACTTCGGACTGCACGTCGTGGCGGCGCAGTTGCTGCCGGGTCTGCCCCTGCATGCGCCGCAACCCACGCTGGTGGCGGTGGTGCTGGCCGGCTTCCTCACGCTCTGGCTGCTGCAGACCCTGCTGGCTGCGGCGCCCACCGGCGGTCTGGCACGGCGTCTGTATCCCGCCTTCTACAACGGCCTGTTCCTGGACGAACGCGTCAGTCGTCTGGCCTTTGCCCTCTGGCCGCCGCGCCTGCCGGCCACGCGTCCCGGCCCTGAGGCGGCCACCGAGCGCCTCGCCGCCCGCGCCGAGGCCTGAAGCGCCCGTTGCCGCACTGCACCGTCCCACACGCCGTACCGACCCCATTCACCCGGAGCCTGCTCATGAACGCCCCGCTGCCCAAGGAAGCGCTGAACGACCTCACGCTGGCTGAGCACATCGCCGCTGCCTGCGCGCAGATTGCGCCCACCTGGCCGCTGGACCGCTTCATCGCGGTGAACCCCTACTGGGGTCATGTGAGCCAGCCGATCGAAGCCGCATCCGCGAGCCTCGGCTGCCTGGCCGGCACGCGGTTGCTGATGCCGCGCAGCTGGTTCCAGGCACAGTGGCGCGAGGGCACCCTGCGCGCCGAGCACCTGCAAGCCGCGCTGCGCGCCAGCGGCAGCAGCCTGCCCTTGAGCGCACTGACAAGCGCCCTGACCGACGCCCCGGACGGCATGCAAGCCGCGCTGCCGCGCCTGCCGCTGGTCACCGATCTGGTCGCCGAGCGCCGTGCACCCGGCCAGGCCATGGCCTGGCGCGACGTGATCACCCACCAGATCAGCCAGCACTGCGCTGCCTACTTCGACCAGGACCAGGCGGCCTGGGGGCCGGCTGCCCACCGCACACTCGGTCTGTGGGGCAGCTGGCGTGCCCTGCTGCTGCGTGACCACGGGCTGCCGCTGAAGGATGCGCCGGCATTCAAACAGCGCCTGGGTGCCCTGCCCGCCGACCACCGCGCGGCGATTGCGCAGCTCAGCGGCGCGCTGAACCTGCCGGCCGCGCACCGCAGCGCCTGCTTTGCCGCGCTGCTGATGTCGATCGGCGGCTGGGCCGCCTGGTGCGCCTACGAGCGCTGGCAGGCCGGCCTTGCGGGCGGCAGCGACGATCACATCGAGCAGCTGCTCGCCATCCGTCTGGCCTGGGACTGGCTGCTGCTTGAAGACAGCGGCCTGCAGGCCCTCTGGGCCAGCGAGCAACGCGACCCCGCGCCCCTGGCCGCGGCCGTGCGCGCGGCGCAGGACATCGACTGGCTGCTGCAGCTGGCGATGGAATGCGCTTATCAGGCGCCGGTGGCTGCTGCCCTGGCGCAGGCGCCGCACATCGGCGAGGCCAAGGCGCCGGTGACCGTGCGCGCCGCGGTGCAGGCCGTGTTCTGCATCGATGTGCGCTCGGAGGTCTTCCGCCGTGCGCTGGAAGGCGTCAGCCCGCGCGTGCAGACCAAGGGCTTTGCCGGCTTCTTCGGCCTGCCGATCGCCTACTCGCCGCTGGGCACCGAGATGACCCGCCCGCAGCTGCCGGGTCTGCTGGCACCGGCGCAGTGCGTCACCGAGGAGTGCGAAAGCGCCAGTCTCGCGCAGCGTCTGCGCGAGAAGCGCCGCGAAACCCTGGGCTGGCAGCAGCGCTGGGCCGATTTCCGCGGCGCCGCCGGCTCGGCCTTCAGCTTCGTCGAGACCCTGGGACTGAGCTACGTTGGCAAGCTGCTGCGCGGCAGCCTGCCCGGGACGGGGATTGCGCCGCGCTGGGAGAACACGGGTCTTTCGGAGACCGAGGCTGGGGGCATCGCCCCGCGCCTGGCACGCCAGGGTGATGGCGCCAGCGGCGCCGATGCCGCGCGGGTGGATGCCGCGCAGGCCATCCTGAGTGCCATGAACCTCACGCGTGACTTTGCCCCGCTGGTGCTGCTGGCCGGCCACGGCAGCCAAAGCGCCAACAACCCGCATGCTGCAGGCCTGGACTGCGGCGCCTGCGGCGGCCAGACCGGCGAGATCAATGCCCGCGTGCTGGCCGCACTGCTCAACGAGCCGGCCGTGCGCAGCGCGCTGGCGCAGCGCGGCTTGCACATCCCGGCCGACACGCACTTCGTGGCTGGCCTGCACAACACCACGCTCGATGAAGTGCTGCTCT
>DASSQC010000086.1:0-3901 GCA_035702705.1 Burkholderiaceae bacterium
TCGATTGACACGCCGATCTGGTCGGCCGCCGAGGGGCTGATGTACGTGATGATCCCGTCAGCCCGTGCGACCAGGACGAATGTGGTCGAGATTGCGCTGAGCTCGCGCAGAAATACCGCTTGACGAACCGCCTCGGCCAGCGCACCGCCGGCCCTCGCACCTGCGCCCACCAGGTCGGGCAGATACACCTGCCGCAATCGCTTGAGCAGGCGGTCGCGCAGACGGGACTCGGTCATGTCCCGCAGTTCCAGCGCGAGAACGCGGTCGTTGGCCGCGCCGGGCAGACGCACCACGCTGGCATGAATCCGCAGCGTCATGCGCCGATCGGGCGTTTCGCGCAGGGCGACAGGGACCTGCATGCGTTGGGGCTTGCGCTCGGCCTCGACCCACAGCTGCGCAAGCAGGCGTCTGGCGCGGTCCGCATAGCGCGGCGCAACCAAGGTGCTCAGTGCTGTGCCTACACCCAGGCGATGACCGACAAAATGCCTTGCGCTATCCGAAGCCCAAATGACCTGGCCCAGCGCGTCGGCAAAAATGAGGTTGGCACCCGAGGACTCGATCCAGCCGAACGCGAGCCGCTGCAAATGCTCCATGCCAGCCGTGGAAGCCTCGTCGGCGGCGCCTCGAACGGCCATGGAGTTCAGTGCGGACAGCGTGGCAGACACGAGGCGAATGAGGACTTGACGGGAAAATCCGGGCGGCGAGATCGCCGCAGATGAACAACCTTGGCAGTATGCCCGGAGTTTTGCAGCTGCGGCGATGCGGCGCCCGCATTTGCCCAAGCTTCAAGCACACTTGCAACGCTGTAGAAACAAGGGGCTGAAGCCGCCGGGGCACAACACCGGATTACGGTGCGGGCGACGAGCCTCCGGATCGCCCGCTGCGCCCCTGCTTCACACCATCTGGTCACCATCGCATCGTTCACTGATTCATGAATACCCCGCTGTCCACCCATCTGACCACCCGCACAGCCGACACCCGGCCAAGCGCAACCGTATGGCTGCTTGGGCTGGGCGGCCTGATCCCCTTTGTTGCCGCTGCGCTTTGGACGTACACCACGGATGACGCTACATCGGCCCAGAAGGCGCTGGTAATCCAGCACGCCTATGCAGCCTGCATTCTTTCTTTCGTCGGGGCTTTGCACTGGGCTGGCGCCCCGCAATCGGGCTCAGATTCAAGCAGCGCATTCAGTCCGGCCCCGGCTTGGCGTTTGATCTGGGGCGTACTGCCGTCGCTGGTGGCGTGGTCCGCTTGGATGATGCCGACTGAAGCAGCGCGCGGCCTGTGCTTGGCTGGCGGACTCGCCGCTGCCTGGGTATTTGACTGGCTCACCTACAGACAATGGGGCTGGCCACGTGCGTTCATGTATTTGCGTACCCTGCTCACGGCTGTCGCAGCTGCGAGCCTTGTGGTGACTGCCATTCGCTAGTGGTCGGGGACCTTGACCGACGGCTACTGACTGCGCAGGGTGCGCCATATATTTGACAATTGCCGCGCCAATATTCCCAGGTTCCGGGTTAAATTCGGAATACTGAGACCAAAACGAGGGATCGTCATGTCTGAAATTCAAAATCGGATCGAACAACTGGCCGCCGAAATGGCTGCGCTGCAAAAGCAGCTGGTCAAGGAGCAGGCAGAAAAGCGCCAGGGGGCCATCGATCAGATCAAGGCCATGATGCATGAACACGGTTTGACCGTGGCTGATCTGGGTGGTCGTGGGAAAGCGGCAAAACCCCGTGCGGCCGCTGGCGACAAGCGTTCAGCCGTGGCCCCCAAGTTCAAGGATCCGGCAACGGGTCAAACCTGGGCCGGCCGCGGGCAAAAACCCCGATGGCTTGCCGCCGCGATCGCTGCTGGCAAAAAGCTAGAGGATTTCGCGATCTAAAGCCGCGCGCTATACCGCCGCAGAACCCTGGCATCGCAGCCGGGGTTTTTCTTTCCCGCATCGCCGTTGGGAAAACGCCGCGATCCACGCCATTTCACTGACGGCGTACGCCGGCATGCCGTCAAGGCAGCACCCCGGGGACAGCCAAGGTCAGCTAGTCATCTCTGGCTAGACTTGCGCGCATCCCTTGGCTTTTGAATCCATGCACGCAACCCGACTTGCGCCCTTCCATGACGTTGTAATACTTGAACCTCGCGTGTTTGGCGACGAGCGCGGCTGGTTCCTGGAAAGCTACAACCACGCGACGTTTCACCGCCTTCTGGACGAGCTCAGCCTGCCGCATCCGCGGGCCTTCGTGCAGGACAACCATTCCTGCTCCCAGCGCGGCGTGCTGCGCGGACTGCACTTTCAGCGCGCTCCCCGTGCGCAGGGCAAGCTGGTACGGGTGGTCAAGGGTGCGGCTTGGGATGTGGCCGTGGACCTCCGATCAGACAGTCCCACCTTCGGCCGCTGGGCGGGCGTGGAATTGAACGCACAAAACCACCGCCAGCTCTGGATCCCGGAGGGCTTTGCCCACGGGTTTGTGGCGCTGGAGGACGACACGCACTTTCTGTACAAGACCACCGACCTCTACAACAAGGCGGCTGAGGGCGCGATCCGCTGGAACGACCCCGACCTGGCCATCGAATGGCCAGAGATCGTGAACCCCACCCTCATTGCTGCCAAGGACGCCGCCGCCGGAAGCTGGGCGGATTTCAAAGCCTCGCTCTAGACACCCGAACTCTCATGCTGCTCATCACCGGTGCGGCCGGCTTCATCGGCGCCAACTACGTCTATCACCACCTTGAGCACAGCGACGAACCGATCGTCGTGCTGGACAAGCTCACCTACGCCGGCAACGCACAAACGCTGGAAGCGGCGATTGCCACGGGCCGGGTGCAACTGGTGCGTGGTGACATCTGCGACCGCGCGCTGGTGCGCCAGCTGATCGAGACCCACCGGCCGCGCGCCCTGCTGCACTTTGCGGCCGAAAGCCATGTAGACCGGTCCATCCACGGTCCGGGTGACTTTGTGCAGACCAATGTGATCGGCACCTTCAGCCTGCTGGAAGAGACCCGCGCGTACTGGACTGCCCTGCCGGGCGCCGAGAAGGACGCCTTCCGCTTCCTGCACGTGTCCACCGACGAGGTGTACGGCAGCTTGAGCGACACCGACCCGGCCTTTTCCGAAACCACGCCCTACCAGCCGAACAGCCCCTACTCCGCTTCCAAGGCGGGCAGCGATCATCTGGTGCGCGCCTGGCACCACACCTATGGCCTGCCGGTGCTCACCACCAACTGCTCGAACAACTACGGCCCGTTCCAATTCCCGGAAAAACTCATCCCGTTGATGATCCTGAACGCGCTGGAGGACAAGCCGCTGCCGGTGTATGGCGACGGCAAGAACATCCGCGACTGGCTTTATGTGCGCGACCACTGCGAGGCCATCCGCCAGGTGCTGGCCAAGGGGCAGCCCGGTGAGACCTACAACGTCGGTGGCAAGAACGAGCTCAAGAACATCGAGGTCGTCACCGGCATCTGCGCGCTGCTCGATGAGCTGCGCCCGCGCAGCACCGGCAAGTACGCCGACCTGATCACCTACGTGAAGGACCGCCCCGGGCACGACCGACGCTACGCGATCGACCCGACCAAGATCGAGGCCGAGATCGGCTGGACGCCGGCCGAGACCTTCGAGACCGGCTTTCGCAAGACGGTGCGCTGGTATCTGGAGAACCCCGCCTGGATTGCGGCGGTGCGCAGCGGCGCCTACCGCACTTGGCTGGATCAGCAGTACGGCCAGCCGGCGGCCTGAACACCTGTCGCATTTTCAAATGAACGTTGAAAAGCAGGGCGTCGAAGTGCCGATCTTCAAAAAATCGTTGAAAACACGAATGAGCCGAGATCCGCTTGCACCATGCGGGTTTCGGCCAGTTTTGGACGCATTTTTGGGTTGTGCATCTCAGGAATCGGCTACCCA
>DASSQC010000087.1:0-2213 GCA_035702705.1 Burkholderiaceae bacterium
CGAGTTGACGAGGATCGCGCGCGTCTTCGGCGTCATCGCGGCGGCGATCTTGTCGAAGTCGGGCCGGAAGGTGCCGGGCGTGAGCGGCACGCGCACCACCCGGCCGCCGGCCAGCTCGATGTTCGGCGCATAGCTGTCGTAGGCCGGCTCGATGACGATCACCTCATCGCCCGGGTGCACGAGTGCGAGGATCGTCGTGAGGATCGCCTGCGTCGCTCCGGCCGTGACCGTGATTTCGGTCGCCGGGTCGTAGCCGGCGCCGTACAGCGCCTGCATCTTGGTGGCGATGGCCTCGCGCAGCACCGGCAGCCCGGCCATGGGCGGGTATTGGTTCGCCAGGGCGCCGCCGTGCATGGCGCGCGTGACGGCATCCAGCAGCGCGGGGTCGCAATCAAAGTCCGGAAAGCCCTGGCCCAGGTTGATGGCGCCGTGCTGCGCCGCCAGCTGCGACATGACGGTGAAGATGGTCGTGCCGACCTTGGGCAGGCGCGAGGGCAGGGGGGCGGTGACGGCAGGCGGGCGCATGGGGCGAGGAGGCGGGTGTTCTTGTGGGCGGATCGTATCGCCGGGCCGGACTCAGGCGCTGGCCTGCGCCTGCCCGATCCACAGCCGGTTGCCGTCCGGATCGTCGATCCGGAACTCCGTCATGCCGTAGAAGGTGGTTTCCAGTTCCGGCACGGCCAGCCCGCGCTCGCGCACCTGCCGGTGGTAAGTCACGATGTCCTCCGGGTACAGGTAGAGCACGCCCATCCGCAGGGCATGCGGCAAGCCGGGGTGGACGTTGATGGATTCATCGAGCATCAGCCGATACTCGCCAAAGCGCATCATGGCCCAGCGCCAGGCGTCTTGCCGGTCCTGAACCTCGAAGCCGAGCTGTTCGTAGAAGGCCACACTGGCGGGCATGCTTTTCACGGGGAGCATGGGGATCAGGCCGGTCAGTTTCATGAGGCGTCCAGTCAGGAAGGGGCGTCTGCAGGCGCACGCCGCGGGCCGGACGAGTGTATGGGCCTGCGCTGCAAGGCCCCAGGCGGCATGCGGGTTCCCGCGCGGGTTGAAGGGCTTCGCCCGGCGCGGGGCTTGGCTATGCTGCGCGTTGACTTGTGTGCCGCGCACCCTGCAACGTCGCCTGCCATCACGCCGCCAGCGGGCGGGCGTCGGGCGCGTGATTCGCCGGCCAGCCCGCACCCGCGCCCGCTTCTTTCCAGCCTCAGCCCAGCCGCCATGCTCATCCTCCTGTCCCCTGCCAAGACGCTCGACTACGAGACCCCGCCCCAGACCGATCTGAAGACCGCGCCGATCTTCCATGACCGCGCCGCCCAGCTGATCGAGGTGCTCAAGACCAAGACGCCGGCCGACATTGCCGCGCTGATGGAGCTGTCGGATGCGCTGTCGCAGCTGAATGTGGCGCGCTACCAGAGCTGGGTGCCGAACCCGCAGCCGGCGCTGTATCCCACCGGCATCAAGCAGGCCGTGCTGGCCTTCGACGGTGATGTGTATGACGGCCTGCAGGCGCGCAAGATGAGCGAGGCCGACCTGCTGTGGATGCACAAGCACTTGCGCATCCTCTCCGGTCTGTACGGCATCCTGCGGCCGCTGGACCTGATGCAGCCGCACCGGCTGGAGATGGGCACCAAGCTCAAGACCGCCACGGCCAAGGATCTCTACAACTATTGGCGCAGCACCATCACACCGACGCTGGCAGAGATGGCCAAGGACGCTGGCAGCCCTGCCGCCATCGTGAACCTGGCCAGCGAGGAGTACTTCGGCGCCGTGGACGCCAAGAGCCTGGCCACGCAGTTGCCGGTCATCACCTGCGTGTTCGAGGAAGCCCGCGGCCGCGGCGAGTTCAAGGTCATCAGCTTCAACGCCAAGAAGGCGCGCGGCCAGATGGCGCGCTTTGCCGTGCTCAACCGCATCACCGACCCGCAGCAGCTCAAGACCTTTGCCGAAGATGGCTATGCCTTTGCGCCCACGGCCAGCATGAGCACACGCTGGGTGTTCCGGCGGAGTTGAGGTGCAGGGGCCTGGGGCCGTTTGCGTGGGGGCGGTTGCGCTGGTGCGCCCGGGCGCTGCGAGCAGTGAGCGCTCCCGGGAACATCACGTGCCGCCGAACGCTCAGAGTGCGATTCCGGGGTCTGTGGCGGGCCAATTTGTCCGAAAAAGATCGAAATTTGGCACGATATAACCCTTGAAATGCCTGAAAACGCGCATCA
>DASSQC010000088.1:0-3638 GCA_035702705.1 Burkholderiaceae bacterium
AGCGCGCCATGCCGACCGACTGCGAGGCGATGCCGATGCGGCCGCCCTCCAGGCCGGACAGGGCGATCTTGTAGCCCTGGCCTGGTTCGCCGATCATGTTCGCCGCCGGTACGCGGCAATTCTCGAACAGGATCTGCGCCGTGTCGCTGGCGTGCTGGCCCATCTTGTCTTCCACGCGGGCAACGATGTAGCCGGGTGTCCTGGTCTCGACGATGAAGGCGGAGATGCCCTTCTTGCCGGCGGCCTTGTCCGTCACGGCAAAGACGATGGCCACATCGCCATGCTTGCCGCTGGTGATGAACTGCTTCACGCCGTTGAGCACATAGTGGTCGCCATCGCGCGTTGCAGTGGTGCGCAGCGCGCTGGCGTCGCTGCCCACATGCGGCTCGGTCAGGGCAAAGGCGCCGAGCATCTCGCCGCGCGCCAGGGGCACGAGGTACTGCTGCTTCTGCGCCTCGCTCGCAAAGCTCATCAGGATCGAGCACACGGGGCAGTTGTTCACGCTCACCACCGTGCTGGTGGCGCCGTCGCCGGCGGCAATTTCTTCCAGGATCACCGCCAGAGACACATAGTCCAGCCCGGCGCCGCCATAGCTGTCGGGCACGCAGATGCCGTAGCACCCCAGCTCGGCCAGGCCCTTGAGCTCGGCGGCCGGGAAGTGATGCGTCTTGTCCCACTCGGCGGCCTTGGGGGCGATGTGGTCCTGCACGTAGGCGCGCACGGCGTCGCGCACCATGTTCTGGTCTTCAGTGAGCAGCATGATCGGGAAGTTGAGTGATGTCTTCTTCGTAGGCGGTGCACAGCAGCACGCGGATGGCGTCGGCCGCAGCGCCCGGTGGTTTCTTGAGCTGGTAGCCCGTGCGGAAGGATTGCAGCACAGTGCCGCCCGAACCCTCTATCACCCAGGCGACATTGACGAAGGCGTCATCCGCGCCCATGGGCACGGCATCCAGCATCCGGTACTGCGCGCGCAGGTAGCCCGCCTTGCGATACACCTCGCACAGCGCACGCATATTGGCCGCAGTGTCGGCTGCATCCGTCCACCACACCACACCGCGCGCATCGGCGATGCCGCAGGGCGTGTGCCAGAGCGCTGCAACCGCGTCGCCATCGAGCGCATCGAAGGCGGCGGCGTAGCGCGCGAGGAAGCGGCTGATCTCCGATTCGGTCATGGGATGCTTCCCGGCGGGGCAGGCGGGCGCACGCCTCAGCGTCTTGCCCGGTTCATGAGCACCACGCCTGCCACGGCCAGCGCACCGCCGATCAGCAGCGAGGCATCCACCGGCTCGCCGAGCAGCAGCACGCTGGATCCCACGCCGAACACCGGCACGAGGCTGATGTAGCTCGCCGCCGTGCCGGCACCGAGCCGGGCGACCCCGTCGAAGTACCAGGCGTAGGCCAGCACCGTGGCGCCCACCACCAGAAAGGCCATGGCAATCCAGACCGTCGGCCCCCAGCTCAGCGGCGCCGCCAGCGCGGGCGGCCCGTCCAGCGCCAGCGCGGTGATGATCAGCAGCACCGTGCCGAACACCGCGCCCAGGGCCGTGCTGGTGAGGGTGTCGATGCCCTTGAGCAGCCCGCGGCTGATCAGGGTGTAGCCCGTCCAGGTGGCCACGCAGCCCAGCAGCAGCCATTCACCCCGGCCCAGTGCGCCGGCCAGCAGTTCCCAGGGCGCACCGCGTGTGAGCACGGTGGCGGCGCCGAGCACGGCCATGGCCATGCCCAGACCGATGCGGCCGTTGAAGTGCTCCTTGAACAGCCAGACCGCCAGCAGGGTGGTGAACACCGGGTTGGTGGTGACCACCAGCGCGGCGCGTGACGCGGGCACAAGCTGCAGCCCGAGCATGAAGAACAGCGCATAGCCGAACACACCCACCGTGCCGGCCAGCGCGATGCTCGCCCATTGCCGTGTGCTCAGGCGTGGCCAGCCGCGTGCAACCAGCATCCAGGCCACAAGGATCAGCACGGCGAAGGCAAAGCGCCATGCCGCGGCGGTCAGCGGCGGGACAGACTGCGCCAGCACCTTGCCCGCCGGCCAGGACACCCCCCAGAGCAGCGTCATGCCCAGCAGCTTGGCATGAACTGCAAGCAGCGGGCGGGCAGGGGCGTGGGATCCGGAGACAGTGGTCATTGCAAATGCCGGGCGCGTGCCGGCCGTCGGTCGAAAGCAGGGTGCCGCAGCTTAGGCGTGCGCCGCCTGCCCATGGGCCGCCACGACCCGATGCGGCGCGCGCGCCAGACCAGCCGTGCCGCCGGTTGCGCTGATGCGTTCAAAGCATGACGCAGGCCCGAGGCGCCGACACGCGGGCTGAACACATTGGGCGTAGGCTTGTCATTGTGTCTGGTTCCCACATCCAGGAGGCCCCTCCATGAGACCGAATCCGTATCTGTTGACCCGTGCGAGCCTGCTGCTGCCGACCCTGCTGCTGGCCGCCTGCAGCACCCCGGCCACCTATGGCCCGCCACTGGCCCGAGCGCAGATTGCACCCACGGCGGCGGCACCGGCCGCCGGCATGAACCCCGCAGGCCTGCTCGAATTCCGCCAGGCCGAGGGCGTGGTGTTCGTCTCCGGACGGATCACCGGGCTCAAGCCCGGTGCGACACACGGCTTCCATTTCCACGAGGTCGGCGACTGTGCCAATGAGGGCATGGCCAGCCGCGGGCACTTCAACCCGGATGGCAAGAACCACGGCATGCACGGCGCCGAGCAGGCCCATGCCGGCGACCTGCCGGCGCTGCGGGCCGATGCGAGCGGCACGGCCGAACTGCGCTTCGAGCTGCGCGGCGTGAACCTCGACGTGAGTCCGCGCGGCCTGCTCGGGCGCGCGGTAGTTGTGCACCGCGACCCGGACGACTTCAAGACCCAGCCCACCGGCAATTCGGGCCCGCGCCCGGGCTGCGGGGTGATCGAGGCGGCGCGCTGACGCAGCGGGCCAGGGCGGCCCCCAGGCCGATCAGGGCTGGCGGGCCGTGACCTCGATCTCGATCAGCATGCGCGGGTCGACCAGCCCGACCACCATCGCGGTGGCTGCGGGCCGCGCATGGGTGAAGTACTCGCCGAAGATCGGCGCCACACGATCGAAATCTGCCGCATCGGTGAGCAGGTAGCGCACCCGCACCACGTCGTCGAGCGTGCAGCCGGCCTGCTCAAGCGCTGCGCGGATGTTGGCAAAGCACTGGTGGGTCTGCGCGATCAGATCGCTGTGGATCTCCATGCGGGTGTAGTCGAACCCGGTGGTCCCCGAGACATGCACCCAGCCGTCCTGCACCACCGCGCGCGAATAGCCGGCGATGGCCTCGAAGGCCGAGCCGCTGGAAATCAGGCGTTTGCCATTGCTCATTGATCCGCTTCCTCACGCAGGTTGGCGCGGCGCCAGGACGGGGCCCTAGCCTGCAAGCGCGGTCACGAGCATACCGAGCACCGCCGCGGCCATCGCCGCAGTAGCCACCCAGCCCAGCACACGATGCCGCAGCGTGAGCGTCCAGCGGCCGAGCACATCGCTGCGTGCGCCGATCCACATCATGACGGCCATGATCGGCACGGCAATCACGCCGTTGACCACCGCGCTCCAGAACAGGGCCTTGATCGGGTCGATGCCGGTGAAGTCGAGCAGCACCCCGCCGGCGGTGGCGGCGAT
>DASSQC010000089.1:0-9954 GCA_035702705.1 Burkholderiaceae bacterium
CTGGCCTGCCACACGCATGGCGGTCACGTCACCCGCACAGCCACCCATGAGCACGATCTCCAAAGACATCTTCAAGGCCTACGACATCCGCGGCATTGTGGACAAGAACCTCACCGTGGACGCGGTCCGCGCCATCGGCCAGGCCCTCGGTCTGCAGGCCCGCGCCCAGGGCGGGACGACCTGCGTGGTCGGCCGCGACGGCCGGCTGTCCGGTCCGGCGCTGCGCGATGCGCTGGTGGCCGGCATCACGGCGGCGGGGATCGACGTCATCGACATCGGCGTGGTCGCCACCCCGATGGTCTATTGGGCCGCGGTGGAGCTTTCGGCTGGCGGCAAGAGCGTGGGCAGCGGCGTGATGATCACCGGCAGCCACAACCCGCCCGAATACAACGGCCTGAAGATGGTCGTGGCCGGCACCGCCATCTGGGGCGAGACCATCCAGGCCCTGCGCCAGACCATCGAAGCCGGCCTGCCGCCGGCCGTGGCCGCCCCCGGCAAGGTGACGATGCACGATGTGACAGAGGCTTACATCGCGCGCATCGCCAGCGACGTGAAGCCGGCTGCCAAGCTCAAGATTGCCGTGGACTGCGGCAACGGCTCGCCCGGTGCGGTGGCGCCCAAGCTGTTCCGCGCGCTGGGCTGCGAGGTCGATGAACTCTTCTGCGAGGTGGACGGGCGCTTCCCGAACCACCATCCGGACCCGGCGCATCCCGAGAATCTCGAAGACCTGATCAAGCATCTGCAGAGCAGCGACTGCGAGATCGGCTTTGCCTTCGACGGCGACGGCGACCGCCTGGGCGTGGTCACCAAGAACGGCGCCATCATCTGGCCCGACCGGCAGATGATGCTCTACGCGCGCGACGTGCTCTCCCGCAACCCCGGCGCCGAAATCATCTTTGATGTGAAGTGCTCGCGCCTGCTCGGCCGCGAGATCGAACGCGCCGGCGGCAAGCCGCTGATGTGGAAGACCGGGCACAGCCTGGTGAAGGCCAAGCTCAAGGAAACCGGCGCCCCGCTGGCCGGCGAGATGAGCGGGCACATCTTCTTCAAGGAACGCTGGTACGGATTTGATGACGGCATGTACACCGGCGCGCGTCTGCTGGAGATTCTTGCCAAGGCCAAGGCCGCCGGCCAGGACATCTCCGCGCTGCTCGAAGGCCTGCCCAATTCCAGCAGCACGCCCGAGCTGCAACTGAAGTGCGCCGAGGGCGAGCCACATGCGGTCATCGAGAAGCTGGCCGCCACCGGCCAGTTTGAAGGCGCCGAGCGCATCATCAGCATCGACGGTGTGCGCGCCGAATGGGCCGACGGCTTCGGTCTGGCCCGCGCGTCGAACACCACGCCGGTGATCGTGCTGCGCTTCGAGGCCGACACGCCCGAGGCGCTGGCACGGATTCAGGGGGCCTTCCGCAGCCAGCTGCTGGGCGTGAAGCCGGACGCCGTGCTGCCGTTCTGAGTGTTCTGCCGATGGGCCGTCTAAGCTCGCGGCTTTCCTGATTCACCCACAAGAAGCGCCACCGCCATGAACCTGCCCACCAGCGCCGAAATCACCGCCTTCCACGACCGCTGCCTGGCCGACCCGGCCTGGCCGCCGCAGGAAATCCGCATGCGCGAAACGGACGAGGCGGTGTGGCAGTGGATCGGCGAGAACCACCGCAACAACTGCCTGCTCTGGGCCGAGGAAGACCTGGCGCGCCGCACCACGGTGTCGGCCGAGGACATCGCCGTCAACAAGCGCCACATCGACAAGTTCAACCAGGCCCGCAACGACGCCACCGAGCGCGTGGACGAGCAGCTGCTGATCGGCCTGGGTCTGGTGGACGCCGCCAGTGCGCGCACCGATTCGCCGATCTCCAACATCAAGCCCGGCAGCCGCCTGAACAGCGAGACCGCCGGCAGCATGGTGGACCGGCTGTCGATCATGTCCCTGAAGATCCGCGCCATGCGCCAGCAGACCGAGCGTACCGACGTGGATGAGGCCCACCGCGAGAGCTGCCGCGGCAAGCTGGCACGCCTGAACGAGCAGCGCGGCGATCTGGCCGGCTGCTACGACCAGCTGCTCGAAGACGCCCGCATGGGCCGTGCGCACTTCAAGGTCTACCGCCAGTTCAAGATGTACAACGACCCGCGTCTGAATCCGGCGCTGGTGGCTGAGGCCAAGCGCTAGGACGTCGACTCCGGCGGGCGCGGCGCTGCATGCGCATCCTGATCGTCAAGACCTCGTCGATGGGCGATGTCGTTCACGCCCTGCCCGCCGCCAGCGATATTGCACGCCGGTATCCCGGTGCAGAGATCGACTGGCTGGTGGAGCGCCCCTTCGCGGCGCTGCCGCAGCTGCACCCGGCCGTGCGCGAGGTCATTCCCATCCAGTTCCGCAAGTGGCGCAAGTCGCCCTTCGACGCGGCCGTGCGCCAGGCCGCCGGCGAAGCGATTGCCCGCCTGCGCCGCGCGCCCTACGACCTGATTCTTGATCTTCAGGGGCTGGTCAAGAGCGCCATGTTCTGCAAGCTGGCGCGCGGGCCGCACAAGGCCACACCGATTGCCGGCTATGACCGCGCGAGCATTCGCGAGCCGCTGGCCAGCTTTCTGTACGACCGGACCGCCGCCGTGGCGCGCGACCAGCAGGCCGTGGCGCGCAATCGGCTGCTGGCCGCCGCCCATCTGGGCACGGATGCGGCGGCACCGGCGGACTTCGGGCTCAAGGCCGTGAAGCCGCTGGACGCCGCGGCGCACGACTGGCTGCCCGCCACACCCTATGCCGTGCTCATGCCCGCCGCGAGCCGAGTCGAAAAGCTGTGGCCGGAGGCCGGCTGGCAGGCCGTGGGCGAGCGCCTCGCCCACGCCGGCTTGGCCCGTGTGGTGCTCTGGGGCAGTCGGGACGAACTCGAACGCGCCCAGCGCATTGCGCAGGCCATCGGCGGCAGCGTGCCGCCCTTTCTGAGCGTGCAGGAGGCCGCGCAGCTCATGGCCGGCGCAAGCGCCGTCGTAGGCCTGGATACCGGCTTCACACATCTGGCCGCCGCACTGGGCAAGCCGACCATCGGCATCTATTGCGACCATGAACCGGGTCTGGCCGGCGTGACCGGCCCGGCCTTCACGGCCAGCCTGGGTGGCAAGGGCCGGCCGCCGGCCGCGGCCGAGGTGCTCGGCGCGCTGGACCAGGCCCTCGATGCGGCGGCTGCGCCTTCGCCGGGCGCCCAGCCATGAGCGGCACCCGATGACCGCCTCCAGCTGGCTTGCGCTCAAGCTCTACGGCCTGCTCTGGCGCGCCGCCATTCCCCTGGCGCATTGGCATCACAACCGCCGCGCACGCGCGGAACCGGGCTATCGCCTGCATCGCGAGGAACGCCGCGGCCGCTACGCACACGCCCGTCCGGGTGTGGTCTGGCTGCATGCAGTCTCGGTGGGCGAGGTACGCGCCGCGCAGCCGCTGATCGAGGCCCTGCTCGCCCGGCCGGACGTCCAGGCCCGCGGCCTGCTCGTGACGACGATGACACCGACCGGCCGTGCCACGGCGCAGGATCTCTACGGCGAGCGCGTGCTGCACGCCACCCTGCCCTGGGATACGCCCGGCGCCACGCGCCGCTTCATGCAGGTCTGGCAGCCCGTGCTCGGCCTGCTCATGGAAACCGAACTCTGGCCCAATCTGCTGGCCGCTGCGCGGCTGCGATCGCTGCCGATGGTGGTGGTCAATGGCCGTCTGTCGGAGCGCTCGCTGGCACGCACGCTGCGCCTGGCCGCGCTGGCGCGGCCCGCCTATGCGGGTCTGGCGGCCGTGGCGGCGCAAAGCGCCGACGACGCGCGCCGCTTCGAGACGGCCGGCGCAGCCAAGGTGTCGGTCTGCGGCAACCTGAAGTTCGAGATCGCCCTGAACGCCGACCAGCTCGCGGCCGGGCGGCAGGTGCAGCGCCGCGTGAGCAGTGATGGCGAGGGAGTCGTGATCGGGCTCATCAGCACGCGCGATGACGAGGAGGCGCCGCTGCTGCAGCAGGTCGTGCCCCTGCTGCAGGCGCATCCTCGACTCAAGCTGCTGGTGGTGCCGCGGCGGCCGCAGCGCTTTGACGAGGTGGCCGAACTGATGCGCGGCATGGGCCTGCAATTCGGCCGGCGCAGCGAAGGTGCGGTACTCGGCGACCTGAATGCGCAGCGCGTGCTGCTGGGCGACACGCTCGGCGAGATGGCCTGGTATCTGGGCTGCACGCACCTTGCCGTGCTGGGCGGCGGCTGGCTGCCGCATGGCGGCAGCAATCTGATCGAACCCTGTGCCGCCGGCTGCGTGACCCTGCTGGGGCCACACATGTTCAATTTCGCGCAGGCCACCGCCGATGCCGTGGCGGCTGGCGCCGTGCTTCAGCTCGAAGGTGCCAGCACCCTGCGCACGCAGATCGAGACCCTGCTGCCGGACACCAAGCGCATGCAGACGCTGTCACGCAATGCGCTGGGCTTCCAGATGGCCCATCAGGGTGCGCTGGCACGCACCCTGGCGCTGATCGACCCCCTGCTTTGAGAGGGCCCTTGCCTGATCAGCGCTTGGCCGGCGCCTTGACGGGGGGCGTGGGCGGCACCACGATCGGCTCGGGCGTCACGGGCACCGGCGACAGATAGGCATTGACCGCCTTGAGGTCTTCGTCACCGAGCTGGCCGGCGGCCGACTTCAGGCGCAGGCTGGCCAGCAGCGTGTCGTAGCGCGACTTCAGCAGGCTGGTGCGCGTCTGCGCGAGCTGCTGCTCGGCATTGAGCACTTCGAGGTTGATCCGCACACCCACCTGGTAGCCCAGGCGCGTGGAGTTGAGCTGGCTGGTGGCGGAGATTTCCGCCGCTTCGAGCGCCCGCACCTGAGCCAGGCCGTAGGTCACGCCGAGGTAGGCCTGCTTGGCCCCCTGGTTGGCCGCGCGCTTGGCCGATTCGAGGTCGAGGCGGGCCTTGTCTTCCAGGGCGATGGTCTCGCGCAGACGGGCATCGATGGCACCGCCCGCATACAGGGGCCAGGTCATCTGCACACCGACGGTGGCCGAGCTGCCGGTCGAGGAACGCGGCAGCGAGATCGAGCCGGACGAGCGGTTGGCACCGACACTGCCCACGAGATCGACCGTGGGCAGGTTGCCGGCACGGCTGCGCGTCACGTCGCGCTTGGCGATCTCCAGGCTGTTGCCGGCGATCACCACGCCGTAGTTGCCGCGTTCGGCCTGGCTGACCCAGTCCTCCATGGAGGCCGGCTCGACCATGCGCAGGCTGGGCTTGTTGACCAGGCCATTGAGCGAGGGCGTGGGCTTGCCCGTGATCTGCGACAGCGCGCTCTGCTTGCTGATCAGGTCACCCTGGGCGACGGCCTCCTGGGCCACGATCTGGTCGAAGCGCGCCTGGGCTTCATGGGTGTCGACAATCGTCTTGGTACCGACTTCGAACTCGCGCTTGGCCTGCGCCAGCTGCTCGCTGATGGCCTTCTTCTGCGCCGCGATCGAGTTCACGGTGTCCTGGGCGGCCAGCACGTCGAAGTAGGCCTGCGACAGGCGCAGGATCAGGTCCTGACGCGCGGCGGCAAGCTGCGCATCGGCAATCTGCTCGGCGAGCCTGGCCTGCTCCTGCTGCGCCCAGTTGGCCGGACGGAACAGGGGCATCGAGGCCTGCACGCCGGCCTGCTGGTTGGTGTCGCTGGAGGACTCCGAGGGCAGGCCGCTGATCTTGGCCTCGGTGCGCGTGGCGTTGGCCGATGCGGTCAGGGCCACGTTGGGGCGCGTCAGGGCCTTGGACTGGTTGGTGCGCTCCTGGGCGGCCACCAGGGATGCGCGCGCGCCGCTGAAGGTCGGATCGTTCTGCAGCGCCGCGTCGAAGGCCTCCTGGAGCGAGAGGGCGTGTGCTGCGGGCAGGGCCAGCAGGCTGGCGAGGGCTACGGCAAGTGCAGTGCGTTGCATGGATCGGTTTCCTTGTGGGCTTGGCAACGTGTCAGGGGAGGAGAGTCTGGAATCGTTCCGGCATGCCGCCGTTCAGTAGCGCGGCACGGTGGGGTCCACGGCACGGGACCAGGCATCGATCCCGCCGCTGAGGTTGCTGACGCGCGCAAAACCGGCGCGCGCCAGAAAGAAGGCCACCTGCTGGCTGCGCATGCCATGGTGGCACATGCAGATGATGTCGGCGTCCGGGTCCAGCTCGGTCAGACGCTGGGGAATCTCGCGCATCGGAATCACCGTGCTGCCCGGCACCTGCGCCGTGGCCACCTCCCAGGGCTCGCGCACGTCGAGCAGGACCGCGCCCTGGGCGATGCGAGTCTGGGCAATTTCCGGAGCGAGCTGATCGATCATGCGGTGCAGGCGGGCTCTGGATGCATCAGAAGCGGAAGCGCTCGACGGTCGGACCACCGACCAGCAGCGTCGTCAGGGTCTCGAAGAGCTTGACCTGGGCGTACTGCTCGTCGCCCGTGCGCGTCACGAGCACGGCGCTCATCACCGGCGCCTGGCCGACGATGGCGATCAGTCGGCCGCCCAGCTTCAGGCTCTTGAACAGGAAGTCGGGCAGGCGCTCGACGGCGCCGGACAGCAGGATCACGTCATGGGTGTCTGCGCCGTGGTCGACGGCAAAGCCGTCGCCCTCGCGCACGGTCACGCTGCTCATGCCGGCACGGCTCAGGTTCGCACGCGCAAAGGCGGCCAGCGCCGCCTGGCGCTCCCAGCTCTGCACGGTCTGGCCGCGGCTGGCCAGCAGTGCGGCCATGTAGCCCGAACCCGTGCCGATCTCGAGGATGGTGTCCGTCGGCTTGACGGTGAGTTCCTGCAGCAGCCGGGCTTCCAGCTTGGGCGTGAACATCACCTCGCCGGGGGTGGCGCCGGCCACGTTCAGCGGAATCTCCAGATCGCTGAAGGCCATGGCGCGATAGGCCGGGGGCACGAAATCCTCGCGCTTGACGGCGGCCAGGGTGTCGAGCGTGGCCTGATCCAGCACCTCCCAGGTGCGGATCTGCTGCTCGATCATGTTGAAGCGGGCTTGTTCGAAATTCATGGTGCTCAGGTCAAGGACGCAATGTTCCGTCAGATGCCCGTACTCGGGCGGTCCGGTGCGACAAACCGACGGATTGGAGTGTTGAAGTGCACGGGCGACGGGGTCGCTGCACAGGGAGCCGGGCTCGGCTGCATGCCGCCGACGAAGCAAAAAATGTTAGCAAAGGGGGGCGTAGGGCGCTGCATGGGCCTACTCCGCCGCCTTGGGCGCAGGGGTGTCGCCGCGCAGCCCGACACGCCGCTTGAACCAGACGGTCAGGTCATCGAGGTAGGTGTAGATCACCGGCACCACCACCAGGGTCAGGATGGACGAGGTGATCGTGCCGCCGATCACGGCCTGCCCCATCGGCGCGCGCTGCTCGCTGCCTTCGCCAATGCCCAGGGCCAGCGGCACCACGCCGAAGACCATCGCAAGCGTGGTCATGAGGATCGGCCGCAGACGAACGTGGGCCGCCTCGAGAATGGCGGCTCCGCGCTCCATGCCGGCGTCGCGCGCATGGTTGATGAAGTCCACCAGCAGGATGGCGTTCTTGGTGACCAGGCCCATCAGCAGGATGAAACCGATGATCGAGAACATCGACAGGGTGGAGCCGAAGAACAGCAGCGCGAGCACCACGCCGATCAGCGTGAGCGGCAGCGAGCTCATGATCGCGATCGGCTGCACGAAGCTCTTGAACTGGCTTGCGAGCACCATGTAGATGAAGATGATGGCCAGTACCAGGGCCTGCAGGGCGAAGCCGAAGCTCTCGGCCATGTTCTTGGCGCTGCCGCCGATGCTCGGCCGGTAGCCCGGCGGCCAGTCGATGTTGTCCAGCACCTTGCGGATCTCGGCAGACACCTCGCCCGAGCTGCGCCCGAACACGTTGGCGTTCACGTTGATCTCGCGCGTGAGCTCGCGGCGGTTGATCTGGCTGGCGCCCACCGTCTCGCGCAGGTCCGCCACCTGCGACAGCTTCACCAGGCGGCTTGCTGCATCCGAGCCCCCCGAACCGCTGGCCGCCACGGTCAGCCGGGCCATGTCATCCACGGCGCTGCGATCGCTGGGCGCGAGCTGCACATTGATGTCGTAGTTCTCGCCATCCGGCGCGCGCCACGTGCCTGCCGTATCGCCGGCGATCAGCGGCCGCAGGGTCGCGGCGACCTGTGACACGCCGACGCCCAGATCGCTGGCCGCATCACGCCGCACCTCGATGGCCAGCTGCGGCTTGGCCGGCTTGGACGAGGTGTCCACGTCCACCAGGCCGGGGATCTGGCTCATCCTGGCCAGCACCTCGGCCGTCAAGCGCTCCAGCACCTTCTGGTCCTGACCGAGGATCGAGAAGCTGATGGTCTTCTCGCCGCCGACGCTGTCGCGCATGCCCACGTTGGTCACGGTGATGCCGGCCACGGCCTGCAGGCGCTCGCGCAGGGGCTGCGTGAGCTGCTTCTGGCTGCGGCTGCGGTCCTTGCGGTCCACCAGCTTGATGTAGATGGTGGCGTAGTTGCGGCCCTGCGCGCTGCCGGTGTTGATGGTGGCGTAGGTGTAGCGGACCTCGGGCAGCTCGCGGATGATGGCCTCCACCTGCCGGACCTTGGCCTCGGTCAGCTCCAATGAGGAGCCCACCGGCGTGTAGAACTCCACCGAGCTTTCCGAGAAGTCTGCCTGGGGCACGAATTCGCTGCCGACGTACTTGGCAATGGGGAAGCTGCCGAAGAAGGCCACGGCCGCCAGCGCCAGCGTGGCCTTGCGGTGGGCAAGCGACCAGGCCAGCGCCCGCTGATAGAAGCGCCCCACGGCCTGCGTGATGCCATCAAACCCGCGCAGCAGGCGCGCCAGCGGCCCGTTGCCCTTGGGGCCGCCATGCGCGTCCGGATCCGGCCAGACCGAGGACAGCATGGGGTCGAGCGTGAAGCTCACGAACATCGAGATCAGCACCGCAGCCGCGATGGTGATGCCGAACTGGTGGAAGAAGCGGCCGATGATGCCGCCCATGAAGCCGATCGGGATGAACACCGCGACGATCGCCAGCGTGGTGGCCATCACGGCCAGGCCGATCTCGCGCGTGCCGTCCATGGAGGCGGTGTAGGCATCCTTGCCCATGGCGGCATGGCGCACGATGTTCTCGCGCACCACGATCGCATCATCGATCAGCAGGCCCACGCACAGGCTCAGCGCCATCAGCGTGATCATGTTGATCGTGAAGCCGAACCAGTACATGAACAGGAAGGTGCCGATCAGCGCCACGGGCAGGGTCAGGCCGGTGATCACCGTGGAGCGCCAGCTGCCCAAAAAAAGGAACACGATCAGGATGGTCAGGATCGCGCCCTCGATGAGCGTGCGCTGAACATTGGCCACGCCCGTGCGGATCGGCTTGGAGCCGTCCTTGGCGACGTTGATCTCGACACCCTTGAGTTCCTTGTTCAGACCCTCGACCGTGCTCTTGACGGCATCCACCACCTCGATGGTGTTCTGGCCCTGGCTCTTGAGGATGTCCATGGCGATCACGCGCTGGCCATCGACCAGGGCCAGGCTGTCCTGCTCGGCCTGGCCGTCCTGCACGGTGGCCACCTGGCGCAGATACACGGGCTGGCCCGCATTTGCAGGACCACGGCGGGCCACGATCAGGTCATTGAACTGGTCAGCGCGCTCGATGCGGCCGGTGATCTGCACCACCTTCTCGCTGCCGCGGTTGCGCAGGGTCCCGGCGGGCAGTTCCTGGTTCTCGTTGCGCAGGGCGTTCATCACGGCATCGACCGAGACGCCATAGGCCTCCATGTCGGCCGGGCGCAGCAGCACGTTGATCTGGCGCTTCACGCCGCCCACGATGTTCACCTGACCCACACCGCGCACGTTCTCGATGCGCTTCTTGATCAGCTGATCCGCCAGGGTGCTGATCTCGCGCGCGCTCATGGCCGGCGCCTTCACGTACAGCGAGACCACGGGCCGGTCGGCCGGGTCGAAGCGGCTGATGCGCGGCTCCTT
>DASSQC010000090.1:0-2546 GCA_035702705.1 Burkholderiaceae bacterium
AATCAATAAAAAAGCGCCTGGAAAGGCGCTTTTTTCAATGGTTGTTTGAAAATCGAATCAGTGGCTATCCGCAGTGTTCAAGCGGCTCTCGGCGCTTTCGCGGATTTTTCCGGTTCCTGACATGCACGCCACGAAGCCGCGTGTGTCCGCCTCAATGCAGGGTGCGGCGCTGGCCGCTGAGCGCGGCGTCCAGATCGTCCAGCCAGGGCTCGGCGAGCTGGCGCACCTCGGCGTCGTGCGCCAGGATGCGTTGCATCAGCCGCAACCGACGTCGGTCGTCCTCGCGTGTGAGCTGCGCCTTGCGCGCGGCCACGCGCAGCTGGGCGATCAGCACCACACAGGCTGACTCGACGCGCGCGACCTCATCCCAGTGGCCTCGTCGTGCCGCGTCGAGCATTTCGGCGCTGGCATTGGCCAAGGCCTCGTACATGTGGAGGACGCTTTGACTCATGCGCAGCGCCCTCAGTAGACGAGGTGGGCTCGCGGATTGCTGCGCACTGCCGGCGGAATCTGGGCCCATGCGTCCTTCAAGCCGCCGAGCATGCGCACGACCGGCATCAGATCGGTGGACGGATCCAGCATGGCCTGGGTGATTTTCAGGGTGCAGTGGTCATAGACCACGGCCAGATTCTCTGCGATCGAGCCCGGCGCCTTGAAGTCCAGGCCCACGCGCAGGCCTTCCTCGATAAGGCGAAGCGCCCGGTTCAGCGCCTGCGCACGCTCGCCGCGGCGCTGCTCGCCGGTGGCCCCCATGGCGCGGGCCAGACTGGCCAGCACACCCTCATAGAGCATGCTTACCAGGCCGTGGGCGTCCGCGTTGGAAACGGCAGTTTCAGCGCCGATGGCGCGGTACATGCTGGCGGCGTTGCGGTTGGCGGCGAACATGGTGAGGTCTCTCTTGGTTGCTTATTCTGCTTATCGACCGGATGAAGCCGGGGCTTGAGCGGCCGATCCTTCTATTCGGTGCGAATCAGCGGGCTTTCTTGCTGCATCTCGCCTAGTCTGCGTGTGCTGTGTGCTGCACGGCGGGCCGGTTCAACGCCCCAGGCTGTTGACCAGCTGGGAGATCGGGTTGAGCTGCGCGTTGATGTTGGACAGTTGGGTATCCAGGTTGGCGTACTGGCGCCGCAGACGCTCCTCGGTGGTCGCAAGGCGGTCGGTGAAGGCGTCCTGACGGCGCTGGCTGGCATTGACGGAATCGCGCCAGCCCTGCAGCTGTGTGGTGACCGCGCCGTCCGAGCCCAGCAGCCTGTTCACCAGATTCACAAAGCGGTCTGCCACACCCTGGCTGCCGGCGTTGCCCTGGGTGCCGTCCGCGCTCATCAAGGTCTTGAAGCTGTTCATGTCCTTGAGTGCGTTCTCGAGCCCCGCGCTCTTGATCGACAGGGTGCCGTCGCGGGCGATGTCGAACAGCCCGCCGGACGACGAGCTGCCGGCTGCTGCGCCAGGCGCGGCCAGCCGCACCATGGCGCGCAACTGATCCATGGCGCCCACGGCGACGCGCTGACCCTGCAGAGTGCCGGCGTTCTTGGAGCCGGCGTCATAGCGCGTCTGCGTGTTCAGCGTGCTGTTCAGCGTGTTGTAGGCCTTGACGAAGTCGTCCAGCAGCTTTCGGATGCCGTCCGTATCAGTCTTCACGTCCAGATTCACCGGGGTCGCGCTGACCGAACGCAGATTGATCGTCAGGCCGTCGATCGCATCGGTGATGGTGTTGCTGGCCGCGGTCAGAGGTACGCCATTGAGTGTGTACGAGGCATCGGCCGCAGCCTGGGTCTGTGTCAGGTTGCGGCCGGCCCCGACCGCAGCACCGGGATTGAATGCCAGTGCGGACAGGCCGGAGCTGTCGGTGTTGTTGCCATCGCTGTCGGTGACGCTGATGCGCATCATGCCGGCGGCACCCGAGGTCTTGCTGCTCAGGCTCAGGCGCTGCCCGTCGCCATCGCGGATGATGGACGCCGTGACTCCTGCATTGGAGCCGTTGATCGCATCGCGGATCTCAGCCAGTGTGCCGCCGCTGATGTTGATCGTCGTGGAGGACCCTGTCGGCACGAAGCTGCCGGTGGCCATGCTGCCCAGTTCAATGGTCAAGCTGCCTGTTCCCAGGGTCGCCCCGGTGGCCTGGCGAGCCGTGACCAGTGCGTGGTTGGACGCGAGCGAGGCCACCGTCAGGGCGTAGCTGCCTGCTGCCACACTGCCCGTGGTACTTGCAGTGGCCACCTTGCCGTCGCCGGCATCGACCTTGTAGAGCTCAAGCGCAGACGGGGTGGACAACTTCCGCGCTGCGTCCCGCAGTGCAGACAGCTGGGACTGGATGCTTCCCAGGGCAGATATCTTGGTGTTGAGGTCGCGCTGCTCCTTCTGCATGCTCTGCAGCGGCCGCCGCTCGATCGTCATCAGCTGCTCGACAATGCCCGCGACATCCAGGTTGCCGCCACCTACGCCTGAAACACTCATGATGCACTCCGCACGTGTTCTAAACGCTTATCGGGTGTTTCCGCCGAAACTGAACCCGTCGGACTCGAATACGCAGTGCACCGGTAAGGGGA
>DASSQC010000091.1:0-3074 GCA_035702705.1 Burkholderiaceae bacterium
TCCGTGTTCCTGTTTGACGAGCCGCTTTCAAACCTGGATGCCGCTCTGCGCGTGAAGATGCGCTTCGAGTTCGCCAAGCTCCACCAGGAGCTCAAGACCACGATGATCTATGTGACTCACGACCAGGTGGAGGCCATGACCCTGGCCGATCGCATCGTGGTGCTGTCAGCCGGCAGGCTCGAGCAGGTGGGTACGCCCATGGAGCTGTATGAGCACCCGGTCAACCGCTTCGTGGCCGGCTTCATCGGTTCGCCACAGATGAATTTTCTCGACGCCGAGCTGGTCGAGCGCAGCGCCGGGCATGCCATCGTGCGCGTTCCGAGCGGCGAGACGGTGCGCGCCTCGGTGGACGCCAGCCGTGCGCAGCCCGGCGACCGTGTCGCCCTCGGCATCCGGCCGGAGCATCTCCAGGTGGACGGCACCGAGAATCGCCTGGTGGCCGAGGTCCGCTTCGTCGAATCCCTCGGCAGTGCCACGCAGATGTACTGCGCCGCAGCCGGTAGCGAAGAGCTGAGCTGCACGCTCGACGGACGCACGCGTCTGGTGCAGGGGCAGCAGGTCGCGCTGAGCGTGCCTGCCAATGCCTGCTACCTGTTCGATGCCGCGGGTGAGGCGTTCCGCCGGACGGCCCCGGATCTGGGGAGTGGCCAGTGAGCTGCCCACGCTGGATGACGGTGCGGGCAGTGCTGGCCACGGTTGCGCTTGCATCCGTGCTGACCGGAGCTGCCGCACAGCCTGCGCCCCAGCTCATGGTCTGGATCAATGGCGACAAGGGCTACAACGGCCTGCAGAAGGTGGGTGACCGCTTCACTGCGCGCACGGGCGTCAAGGTGGTGGTGCAGCATCCGGAGAGTGCCACCGACAAGTTTCAGCAGGCTGTGGCCGCGGGCAAGGGGCCAGACGTGTTCTGCTGGCCCCATGACCGGATTGGTGAGTGGGCCAAGGGCGGGCTGATTGTGCCGGTGCGGCCATCGGGCAAGGTTCGCGGTGAGATTGAAGACCTGGCGTGGCAGGCGTTCACCTTTCAAGGCAAGACATGGGGCTATCCGTTGGCCATCGAGACCGTGGGCCTGATCTACAACAAGGCGCTGGTCTCCAGGCCGCCCGCGTCCTGGGACGAGGTCGTCCGCCTGGACCGCGAGCTGCGGGCCAAGGGCGCATCGGCCATTCTGTGGGACTACAACAAGTCCTTCTTCACCTGGGGCGTGCTTGCCGCAGCCGGTGGCTATGTGTTCGGCCGTGACGCCCAGGGCAATTTCGATACGCGCAAGATCGGCGTGAACGCGCCGGGAGCGATTCGCGGCGCAGAAGTGCTCGAAGGACTGATCAGGAACGGCCAGATGCCGCGCGGTGCCCGCTACGCCAACATGGAAGCGGGTTTCAACCAGGGCAGGATCGCGATGATGATCTCCGGCCCCTGGGCCTGGGAGAACGCACGCAGAAGCAAGATCGAGTTCGGGGTGGCGCCCCTTCCTGCGGTGGACGGCCAGCCGGCCAAGCCCTTTGTCGGGGTGCTCGGCTGCATGATCGCCGCGCCCAGTCGCGTGAAGGACAGTGCGCGCGAGTTCATCGAGCACCACCTGCTGCTCCCGGAGAATCTGCGGATCATTGATGCCGACGTGCCGCTCGGTGTGCCGGCCAACAAGCAGTTCTACGCGGAACTCTCCGCCAATCCGAACATCCGCGCCACCATGGAAAGCGCCCGCAACGGCGTACCGATTCCGAACATTCCGGAGATGAGCCGCTTCTGGGCGGCCATGGATGCCGCGCTGGAGGCTGTGACCAACGGCCTGCAGCCACCGCGCGATGCGCTCAACGCTGCAGCTGCCCGCCTGGAGGCACGATGAACACGGCCACGCGATCGCTTCCCGGCTACGGCGCCCAGGCTCCTGCCATGAACGTGGTGAACCTGCTGATCAAGTGGGCCGTCGCGCTGGCGCTGGGCCTGGGTGTGCTGTGGATGGTCTTCAGCATCTACGCGGCCGGCCAACCGGTCTGGGCGCTGGGTGTGCTGGTGCTCTTCGGTGCAGGCTTGTACGTCTACCTGTCCAGCGCCAACTTTGCCTACCGCTACCTCTACCCGGGTGTTGCCGCCATGCTGGTCTTCGTGGCGTTTCCGCTGTTCTACACGGCGAGCATCGGCTTCACAAATTACTCGTCCGCGCATCTCCTGAGCGAGCAGCGTGCCCGGGCCTACCTGCTCGAGCAGTCCTGGCCCGCGGAGCAGTCGATCATGGACACGAGCGTCCATGGCAGTGCGGATGCCATGCGCATGCTGCTTCGCTCGCGTGCCGGAGAGCAGGTCTATGTCACGCCTGCGCTGACGCCCGCCAGCTCAGGCGTCATCGAGCTGCAGCCCGTCCAGAACGCCGCTGAGCTTGGCCCGGCGCTGGACATTCGCGAAGTGATCAGCCGCCGCGACTGGCTGATGCGACTTCAGTTCAAGCTGCCCGACGGCACGATCCTGAGCTACGCCGGCCTGCGCGAGTTTGCGGTCATGAATCCGCTCTGGAAGGCCGGTGATGAGGGTGCACTGATTTCTGCCGAAACAGGTACGCGTTATGCGGTCAACCGGAAGACCGGCTTCTTCGAGTCGGAGACTGGCGAACGCTTGTCCCCCGGCTTCACGGTGGGCGTTGGTCTGGACAACTACGCGCGCATGGTCAATGACCCGGAATTCCGTGGTCCATTCCTCTCGATCTTCGTCTGGACGGTGGCCTTCTCTGCGCTGACCGTGATCTTCACTGTGGCCGTGGGTCTGCCCCTGGCGGTCCTACTGAACTGGGAGGCGTTGCGCTTCCGGACCGTGTACCGCACGCTGGTGTTCCTGCCCTACGCCGTGCCAGCGTTCATCTCGATCCTGGTGTTCAAGGGCTTGTTCAACCAGAATTTCGGCGAGATCAACAGCATTCTCCACGCCCTGTTCGGCATTCGCCCGGCGTGGTTTGCGGATCCCCTCCTGGCCAAGGTCATGATCCTGATCGTGAACACCTGGTTGGGCTATCCCTACATCATGATCCTGTGCAGCGGGCTGATGAAGGCCATTCCTTCAGATCTGTATGAAGCGTCTGCCC
>DASSQC010000092.1:0-2287 GCA_035702705.1 Burkholderiaceae bacterium
TCCACCTTCCGGTTCTGCGCCAGACAATCCCTCAGATAGAGGTTGATCAAGCTCTGGTAAGGCACACCCGACTCCTGGGCCATGCCTTTGAAGTACTCGACCACATCTTCTGACAGCCGCATGGTCACGGGCTTCTTGAGCTTTGACGCGTAGGGGTTCTTGCGCGCCTTCATCTTGGAAAAGTCGTATTCAGATTTCATGTGAGCCACCTTGGTAGAACGCTGCTTCGTTGCGGGTCGCCTTGCGGGCGGAGATGATCCGGATGACCTCATGCTCGCCGCGCTCGCAGTGGCAGACCACCAGCAGGCGTGCGGCTGAGCTCATGCCCAGCATGATGAAGCGCTCCTCGGTCTCGGAGTGCGCTTCGTCAAAGAACTGGATCGCAAAGTCATCGAAGAACACGGTCCTGGCCTCGTCAAACGAGACCTTGTGCTTTCGCAGATTGGCAGCCGCCTTGGCTGCATCCCACTCGAATTTCATCAATACATTGTATGGAATGAATTCTCTCGTTCAAGCCTCGGTCGGTGCGCGCTTCTCCTCCTCCTCCCTGGTACGGGCGAAAAACGCTTCCGCTAACCTTCCTACCTTCTGAACAACGCGCCCGGCGCCCAGATGCCGGCCCCCTCCATGCCTGACCCCAGTTCCCCCGCCGCGCGGCGCGCGCCCAAGCTGCCCCGTGGTCCTTCGCTGCGTGAGCGGCTGGTTTCGCTGATCAGCGGCGAGCCGGATTCACGTGAAGACCTGGCCGATGTGCTGGACAGCGCGCACAAGCGCGATCTGCTGGACGATGACGCGCTGGCCATGATGCATGGCGTGCTGGCGGTGGGTGAGATGACGGCGGCCGACATCATGGTGCCGCGCCAGCAGATGGATGTGGTGGACATCACCCAGCCGCTGCAGCACTGGCTGGACCAGATCATCGAGACGAGCCACTCGCGCTTTCCGGCGGTGGAAGGCGATGTGGATCACTGCGTGGGCCTGCTGCTGGCCAAGGACCTGCTGCGCCTGACGCGCGACGGCAGCCTGGACCTGCGCAAGCTGCTGCGCCCGGCCATGTTTGTGCCGGAGTCCCGCAAGCTCAATCTGCTGCTGCGCGACCTGCGCGTGGGCCGCACGCACATGGCGCTGGTGGTCAATGAGCACGGCGAGGTGGCCGGGCTGATCACCATCGAGGACATCCTGGAGCAGATCGTCGGCGACATCGAGGACGAGCACGACGAGGTGCAGGCCGACGACGGCATCGTGCAGCTGGAAGACGGCACCTGGCGCGTGGATGCCGACACCTCGGTGACGGAATTCAACGAGACCTTCCACACCGCCCTGGCCGACGGCACCAGCACCACCATCGGCGGGGTGGTGACCAACGAGTTCGGCCGGGTGCCCAAGGTGGGCGAGTCCGTGGAGATCGGCGAGCTGCGCATCCATGTGCAGCGGGCCGATGCCCGGCGCGTGGACATTCTGCGTGTGAGCCGCACGCCCACGCTGGCTGAGCGCGACGCCGGCCAGGACGAACCCGCGGCATGAAGCCCGCGTACCGCTTGGCCCTGGCCGCCGCGGCCGGCGGCCTGCAGACCCTGAGCTTTGCGCCGGTAGGCGCCTGGTGGCTGCAACCCTTCACCCTGGCCGTGCTCTGGTGGCTGGCGGCCACGGGCGGCGGCCTGCGCGCTGCGGCGCTGGCCGGCTTTGTGTTCGGGCTCACGCACTTTCTCACCGGCTTCTGGTGGGTGTATGTGTCCATGCACACCTTCGGTGAGATGCCCGCCGCGCTGGCCGGCTTTGCCACGGTGGCACTCGCCGCGTACATGGCGCTGTACCCGGCGCTCACCGCCTTTGTCACGCGCTGGCTCGGGCAGCCGCGCGGGCTGAGCGCGCCCGCGCCCACGCGCTGGTCGCCCATTGTGTTTGCATGCGCCTGGTTCCTGACGGAGTTTCTGGGCCGCGGCGTGTTTCTCACGGGCTTCCCGTGGCTTGCGGCGGGCTATGCGCACACGGACGGGCTGTTTACCGGCTGGGCGACGGTCTTTGGTGTCTACGGCACGAGCCTGGTGATGGCTCTGCTGGCGGGCAGCATCGGCCTGGCCTGGATGCAGCGCGGCCGGGCCACGGCGACTGCGGTACTGATTGCCGTGGTGGCCTTGATCGTAGGCAGCGTGGCCCGCCCACAAGCCACCCAAACCGCCGCCTCACCCGACAAGCTCCCTGCGCTGTCTGTGCGCCTGCTGCAAGGCAACGTGCCGCAGAGCATGAAGTTCGAGCAGAGCACGGTCATTCGCGCGGCGGAGGACTA
>DASSQC010000093.1:0-2801 GCA_035702705.1 Burkholderiaceae bacterium
CAGCGGCGCGGCCTTGGCGGCCTGTGCAGCCACCAATGTGGCGGTGGCCTGCGGCAGCTGGATGGCGAGTTCCTTCTCCTTGCGGGCCTGGTCCACCTGCTTGAAGGAGGTGGCCACCATGAAGAACATCAGCAGAAAGAAGATGCAATCAATCAGGGCAATGAGCCCGATCTCGGGTTCCTCGTCGTGGCCCAGGTCAATGCGCATCTTGGCCCCGCGGCTGAATGAGCACTTCGTCAAACACGCGGTTCACCTGCTTCTCCAGCGCGATGCCGATGAGCTGGAGCCGGTACTTGAAGTAGTGGTGCATGGCTAGCGAGGGCAGCGCCACCGCCAGCCCGGCGGCGGTATTGACCAGCGCCTTGGAGATGCCGCCGGCCAGCAGGCTGGGGTCGCCCAGGCCGCTGGAAAAGGCAATCACGTGAAAGGCCTCGATCATGCCGATCACCGTGCCGAGCAATCCGACGATGGGTGCGACGGTGGCCACCACCGCCAGCGGGTAGGCGCGCTGCTGCTGCTCGCGCAGGGCGAGCGAGGCCATGTCGCCCGCGCGGGCGGAGAGCGATGCCGGATCGGCCGTGCGGTGCGCCAGCAGATAGCCCAGCACGCTGGCCAGGGTGCTGGGCGTCTGGGTGATGAGGCGCTGGGCCTCGGTGAGCTCGCCGCGCTGCCAGAGTTCGATGACCCCGTCGGTCAGGCCCGCGGGCGCCAGCCGCCCCACACGAAAGCGCACCAGCCGCTCGATGGTGACGGCCAGCGCGAGCACGGACAGCGCGCCAATCACCCAGATGCCCGAGCCGCCGGCGGCCAGCTGGTCAAACACATTCAGCGGCTTGGCCTGCGCGTGTGCGGCCAGCGTGTGGCCCAGGCCAACACCGATCACCGCCGCGTGCACGGCGCCCCCCATCCTTCGTGGATTCATGCCCGCTCCCTGAGCCTGCGCCCTGTTGACCCGGACGAGTGTATTGAGCGCTCTGGCCCGCCGTGCCCTGCGCGCGACACGCTGCAGCTTGGCGGGGCTCAGCTGCGCGAATCGAAGATGGGCTTCTGGTGTGGCTCTTCAGGCCAAAGTGGATGGAAAGCCGCATGGGACAAGCGGGAGGGGGCTGCAGCGCCTTGCTGCGTGCAGGGGCCGGGTACTGCGGGGGCGAAGCCGATCACGCTGCGTCCCGCGGCGCGCCATGCGCATTCCCGCCTGTGCGAGGCATGCGCCGGGCGGGATCCTGGGCCGGAGCGGGCGGCGCGTGTATGGGCCGGCGGTGTCGGCCTGGGGGTGTGGGCCTTGGTGTGTCGGGATGCAGCGCTCGTCAGCGCTCGATGCCGCTGGCAATCGAGCTGTTGCGCACCACCAGCTCCACGCGCAGGGTGCGCGGCGCCGCCTTCTGGCCGGCGAGCTGCTGCAGCAGCGCGTCCACGATCTCGGCGCCGGCATTGGCAAAGGGCTGGCGGATCGTGGTCAGTGGCGGCTCGGCATGGCGTGCCCATTCGACGTCGTCGTAGCCGACCACGGCCACCTCGCGGGGCACCGCGCGGCCGCTGGAACGCAGGGCATGGATGGCGGCCACGGCCAGCACGTCGCTGCAGGCAAACAGGGCGTCGAACGCCACGCCGTCGGCCGCCAGGCGGCGCACTGCATCGCTGGCGCGGTTGGCGTCGAAGGGCTGCTTGAGCAGCAGGCGCGGGTCGGGCGCCATGCCGGCTTCGCGCAGGGCGTGCTCGTAGCCGCGATGGCGCAGCATGACTTCGGGCAGGTCGGGATCGCCGAGGAAGGCGATGCGCTTGCGGCCCTGCTCGATCAGGTGGCGCGTGGCCTTGTGGCCGCCGTCGAAGTTGTCGCCGCCCACGCTGCAGTACAGCTGCTGCGCCAGTTGCGCGCCCCAGACCACCAGCGGCACATTGCGCGCGGCCATGCGGTTGAGATGATCGTGTTGCTGCCACTGGCCGATCATGATGATGCCGATCGCCGTGCCGCTGTCGTAGAGCGCGGCGGCGGCATCGAGCTTCTCGGCGTCCACGCGCGAGAGCAGCATGTCGTAGCCGCGGCTGGTCAGGCTGTCGGCCAGGCTGCCCATCATGGTCAGGAAGAAAGGCTCGCTGACGTGCTGGCGCGAGCTGCCGTCGTAGGGAATGACCACGGCCACGGTGCGGTTCTGCCGGGTGCGCAGGTTCTTGGCACTGAGGTTGATCGTGTAGTTCATCTGCCGCGCGAGTTCGCTGATGCGCTTGCGCGTGGCTTCGCTCACTTCGGTACTGCCATTCAGGGCCCGCGAGACCGTGGCCACGGACACACCGGCCAGGCGGGCCAGATCGGCCATCTGCGGCCGACGCTGCTCGGCGGGTTGGGTGGGTTGGGCGGCTTCGGCGTGGGCGGCCGGTGGCGCCATGCGGTCGGTTGGGGTACTCATTCGGGCCATCAATGGAATGTCGCCTGGGCGACGATGTCTGGCGGCTTCGACCGCTGCAGCTTGTCAAGATTGTGAACTTTTTTGATCTTGACTCAAAAGCCTTGTCATCGACAGGGGAAATAGGCCCGGGTTAACCCTGTATTCCGTGCATGGGTGTGCAGGATGCCTACCGGCGGCGGTGCGGCGGATGGTGCGGTGCAGACCGGGTGAGGCCGGGGGCGCCCACGGGTGGCTGAGCTGTGGCCATGCGAGGCGGCAGGGCGTTGGCGGCGGCGGCGCGCGGTGGCCGAGCCGGGGCGGCGCGCCATCGTATCCAGCCACGGGCACCATCCGCCCCGCGCGCAAAGCCAGCCATGCCTGTTCGATCAAGGCCGTGCCGTCCTGCAGAGCGACGGG
>DASSQC010000094.1:0-6546 GCA_035702705.1 Burkholderiaceae bacterium
CACCACGGCAAAGCCGCGGCCCTGCTCGCCGGCACGCGCCGCTTCCACGCTGGCGTTCAGGGCCAGGATGTTGGTCTGGAAGGCAATGCCATCGATCACGCCGATGATCTCGCTGATCTTCTTGCTGGCGGCGGTGATGTCACTCATCGTGGTGACCACCCGGCCGACGACCTCGCCGCCACGCATGGCGTCCATGCTTGCGGCGCTGGCGAGCTGGTTGGCCTGGCGCGCCGACTCGGCGTTCTGGTTCACGGTCTGCGAGAGCTGGGCCATGGAGGCTGCGGTTTCCTGCAGATTGCTGGCGGTCTGCTCCGTGCGGCCGGAAAGGTCCTGGTTGCCCACGGCAACCTCTGTGGACGCCGTGGTGATCGAGTCGGCGGCAGAACGGATGTTGCCAACGGTCTTGCGCAGACTCTCCTGAACACGCTGGATGGCTGCGACAGTGCGGGCGACTTCATCAGTGCCGTCGACGTACACGTCCTCGCTGAGATCGCCGGTCGCCATGCGCTCGGCCAGCTGCTCGACATCTTGCAGCGGCTTGGTGATCGAGCGCAGCGTGGCCCAGAACAGCCAGCACAGCGCAACCACGAAGACCGCGGTCGTTGCCATGCGGCCCCAGGTGGGTGTACCGAGCGCAGCGTGAACGGGTGTGGTCATGGCAGCAGCAATCACCACCACGAACATCAACGCGAAACGCTGCTTGATGGAAAGTCGGCTCAACATGCCTTGTACCTCCGCAAAGGTTTCTGGGTTCAGGCTGCAGCCTGGCCGTCGGTCAGGCACATGTCGGGGGAATGCATCAGATGCTCGATGTCGAGCAGGATGAGCATGCGCTCGCCGACGCTGCCCAGGCCCATGATGAAGTCGGCATCGATGGCCGAGGACAGCTCCGGTGCGGGCTTGACGTTTTCGTTCTGCAGCTCGAGCACGTCGGACACGCTGTCGACCACCATGCCCACCACGCGGCCGCCGACGTTCAGGACGATCACCACGGTGAAGCTGTTGTACTCGGCGCTGGCACAGTTGAATTTCAGGCGCATGTCCACGATCGGGACGATCACGCCACGCAGGTTGACCACACCCTTGATGAAGGCCGGGGCATTGGCGATGCGCGTCGGGTTCTCGTAGCCGCGGATCTCCTGCACCTTGAGGATGTCAATGCCGTACTCCTCCTCGCCAAGGCGGAAGGTCAGGAATTCCTTCGCACCGATCAGTGCGAGGTTGCCGAAGTTTTCCATCTTGCCCATGATTTGCTCCTTGAATGTGACCTGGGACTGTTCGCACTGAACACTTAATGACGCGAGCGCCGTACGAGGCTGATCGTGTCGAGAATGAGTGCCACGCGGCCGTCACCCATGATGGTGGCGCCCGAGACGTGGTTGATCTTCCGGTAGTTGGCTTCGAGGTTCTTGACCACGATCTGGTGCTGGCCGATCAACTGGTCCACCAGCAGCGCCACACGGCCGCCCTCGGATTCGACGATGACCATGATTCCGCCGTTGGAGTCCCAGTCAAAGCGCGGCACGTTGAAGAGCTCCTCGAGCGCAACCACCGGCATGTATTCGTTGCGAACCTCCACGACCCGCTCGCTGCCGCCGATCGTTCGTACCTGCTTGTCGTCGACCTGGAAGCTTTCCACCACGCTGCCCAGCGGCAGGATGTAGACCTCATCGCCCACGCCGACGCTCATGCCGTCCATGATGGCCAGCGTCAGCGGCAGGCGCACGGAAACACGCGTACCGAGACCGTCGGCCGAGTCGAGCTCGACCGTGCCCCCCAGGCTGGTGATGTTCTTCTTCACCACATCCATGCCCACGCCACGACCGGATACATCCGTCACTGCATCGGCCGTGGAGAAGCCCGGCGCGAAGATCAGCTGCCAGACCTCCTGGTCGGTCATCTCGTCGGCGACAGGAATGCCCTTCTCGCGGGCCTTGGCGAGGATCTTCTCGCGGTTCAGGCCGCGACCGTCGTCCTTGACCTCGATCACGATCGAACCGCCCTGGTGCTGCGCCGACAGGGTCACGGTGCCCTGGGCGGGCTTGCCCTTGGCAATACGGTCCTCGGGCTTCTCGATGCCGTGATCCACGGAGTTGCGCACAAGGTGCGTGAGCGGATCGGTGATCTTCTCGATCAGGCCCTTGTCCAGCTCGGTGGCCTCGCCCACGGTGTGCAGTTCGACCTGCTTGCCGAGCTTGGCGGTCAGGTCGCGCACCATGCGCGGGAAGCGGCTGAAGACAAAGCTCATCGGGATCATGCGCACGCTCATGACCGCTTCCTGCAGGTCACGCGTATTGCGTTCCAGATCATTCAGGCCCGCAATCATCTGCTGGTGAACCACAGGGTCCAGTCCGCGTGCGTTCTGCGCCAGCATGGCTTGCGTGATCACGAGTTCGCCCACCAGGTTGATCAGCTGATCGACCTTCTCGACCGACACGCGAATGGTCGAATCCGCCGCAGCGGCCGGGGCGGGTGCCTTGGGCTCCGCCTTGACCGCAGGCTTCGCAGCTGCGGGTGCGGCGGGCTTGGACTCTGACTTGCCGGGCAGGGTCGTCGGGTCCACGAAGAAGCCGTAGCCGGGGTCCTTGGCCGCTGCGCTCGAGGCAGCCTGCTCCGGAACATCGGAGAACAGCCCGAAGCCCTCGATTCCGGTACCGCCGGATGGCGCGCTTGCCGGGGCGTGTGTGCTGTCAATGATCTGGATCTGCTCGCGCGAGACATGGAAGGAGAACAGGTCGATCAGGTCAGCGTCGTTGGACTTGGTGACCACCTTGAAGCGGCGCTTGCCGGACTCGTCGGCCTTGCCCTCATCCATGGGGCTCATCGTTCCCAGATCAACCACTTCCTTGAACAGCTCAAGCAGATCGTCTGCCTGCGCAGGGTTGCTCAGCGGGCCGACCACGACCTCGAGCGTGCGCTGAACCGGTGCGCCTGGCGCCGGCGCTGCAACAGGTGCTGCAGCGGCAGCGGCTGCGGGCGCAGCCTCCGGAGCAAGGTTCGCGCGGGCGGCTGCGACGACCGGCTGACCCGACAGAGGTGCGGCGATGTCGGCCAGCAACTGGGTTGTATCCACCACTTCCGTGGATGCGCCCTGGTGCCGCGCCAGCTGGGCACGCAGCATGTCGCCGGAGGTCAGCAGGGTGTCCACCATCGAGGTATTGAGTCCGAGCTCGTGTCGCCGCAGCTTGTCGAGCAGCGTCTCCATCTGGTGCGTGAGTTCGGCCACATCGGCAAAGCCGAAGGTGGCTGCGCCGCCCTTGATGGAATGCGCGCATCGGAAGATGGCATTGAGTTCCTCGTCGTCGGCGTTATCCACATCCAGCTCGAGCAGCAGCTGCTCCATGCTGGTGAGGTTCTCGCCGGCTTCCTCAAAGAACACCTGGTAGAACTGGGTCAGGTCGAAGCCGCCGCTTTGCAGGTTGGCGCCTTCGTTGGTCATATCACCCATGATTGGTTCCTCGTTCGTCAGACCGCGCAGGGACTCGCATCGTCACGCTGGTCGGGGTCGTTCAGATGCCGGTTCAGCGAATGACCTTCTTGACCACTTCCACCAGCTTGACCGGGTCGAAGGGCTTGACCAGCCAGCCGGTTGCGCCGGCGGACTTGCCGGCCTGCTTCATCTGGTCTGAGCTTTCGGTGGTCAGGATCAGGATCGGGGTGGTCGTGTACTGCGGCGTGGCGCGCAGCTTCTTGACCAGGGAGATGCCATCCATGCGGGGCATGTTCTGGTCGGTCAGCACGAGGTCCACGGAACGGCCGTCCAGCTTTTCAATGGCGTCTTGGCCATCGACCGCTTCGATCACCTGATAGCCGGAGCTTTTCAAGGTGAACGCCACCATCTGGCGCATCGAGGCGGAATCATCTACGGCGAGAATGGAATGCATGGTCTTGCTCCTGGGATGCGAGTCGTGAATCAGAAGAGTTCGATCGACCCTGCATCCATTTCGGACTGGGTCACGGGGTTGTCGCGAAGTTCGGTGGGTACCGGCAGGGCCTCGAGCTCATCGCCATCCGTGGCTTCGACCACGAGGGCGTCGGCGACCACCCCGATGCGCTTGCGCGTGTGGATGATCAGTTGGCTGGCCATGTCCTGGAACTGCAGCGCGGTCACGGCACCGGCCAGGTGATGGCGCAGTTCCGACAGGCCCGGCGCCTCGGCAAGCATCGAGCCGGCCTCACCGGTGAAGCGGCCCAGATGGGTGCTGGCGGAGGCAAAGTGCACCATCAGCTGCTCGGAGGCGTCATTGAGCAGGCCGTGCAGCCGCTCCAGATCGGTGGAGGCGAGCATGAGGTGATCCTGCAGCCCGGCAACGAACAGGCGCTGCTGCGGGCTGCCGAATTCGCCGCCGGCGCTGCCCTCGCCGTGACTTGCTTGCATTTCCATGAGAGGAATCTCCTGAAACTCGGTCTGTGCCCGCGGCCGCACGTATGCCAAGGCATACCGCGGACCCGAAGGGCTTTGGAGAAGTATCGGTTTGGGGGCGGCGATCCAATCGGGCAAAAAGGGGGTCAAAGAGCGGACATTCCGCTGCCGGAGCATCACGAGCCGACCGCAACCGGCCCAGCTGTTCGCAGGCGCACAGGCGACCGTTAACATCTCTGCAACCCAGTCACCTGCGGCTTTGTCCAAGCAGTCGTGGTGTTGACGGTTCGCCAACGCCACTGTGCAGCCCGCCATGAGAGAACTGCTGATCGTTGAAGACAGCGAAGAGGACTACTTCCTCACGCTCGCCACCCTCAAGCGCCAGGGCGTGCAGGCGCAGTGCGAACGCGTCGAGGACGAGGTCGGCATGCGCGAGGCGCTGGCGCGCAAGCGCTTCGATGCGGTGATCTCGGACCACAATCTGCCGAACTTCTCCAGCTTCAGAGCGCTGGCCTGCCTGCGCGCCTCGTCACAGGCCGCGCTGCCCTTCATCATCGTCAGCGGCGAGATCGGCGAGGACCTGGCCGTGCAGGCCATGCGTGAAGGCGCAGACGACTACCTGCTCAAGGGCCGCCTAGCGCGGCTGTCCAATGCGCTGGAACAGGCGATCGAGCGCGCCGCACTGCGCCGGGAGAACGCGGCGCAGCAGCAGCGTCTGGCACAGAGCGAGGCCAGGCTCGCGGCGCTGTCTGCACATCTGCAGCATGCAGTGGAGCGTGAGCGTGCCGAGATCGGCCGGGAGCTGCATGACGAGGTGGGCGGCCAACTGACGGCACTGCGTTTCGATCTGGACTGGATCGAACGCCACAGCGAGGGCGAGCTCAACGCCCGTGCGCTTCGCGCGCTGGCCACCGCGGACGAAGCCCTGCATGCTGCGCGCCGGATCCTGCGCTCGCTGCGTCCGCCAGTGCTCGATCAGGGTGTCGTTGCGGCCCTGCAGTGGCAGGTACGCAGCTTCTCCGAGCGTTTCGGCATCCGCGCGGCCCTGGCCTTCAACGCCGAACCGCGCGATCTGCACCCGGACGTCGCTCTCACGCTGCTGCGGGCCGGGCAGGAGGCGCTGACCAATGTGGCCAAGCACGCGCAGGCCACTGAGGTGGCACTCGATTTCGTGGACCTCGGCGACGAGGTCTCGCTGGAGATTGCCGACAACGGCATCGGGATTGCCGCCGATGCACTGGCCAAACCCGAGAGCTTCGGTCTCTCCGGCCTGCGCGAGCGCATCCGCGCACTCGGCGGCGAGATGGATCTTGTCAGCGAGACCGGTGATCTTGCCACCCGCGGGACCACCATGATCGTCACGCTGCCACGCCATCCATCTGCATCCGCCCCAGCCGACGAATCTGCATGAGCACCCAGGGCCTGATCCACGTGATCGTGGTGGACGACCACGCGCTGATCCGCCGCGGCATGCGCGAGACACTTGCCGAGCACACCGACATCCGCGTGATCGGTGAGGCGGCTGACTACGGCGAACTGCGCGAACTGCTGCGCAGCGGCCAGACGCCGGACGTGATCGTGCTCGACATCAACCTGCCCGGCCGCGACGGCATCGACGTGCTCAAGACCCTGCGCGCCGAGGGCAACGCCGTCGCGGTGCTTGTGGTCACGATGTACACCGAGGATCAGTACGCGGTCCGCAGCTTTCGGGCGGGCGCCAGCGGCTACCTGCACAAGAGCGCACCGCCGCAGACCCTGGTGGCCGCCGTGCGCCAGCTGGCCCAGGGCCGGCGCTACCTCTCGCCCGAAATCGCCGAGCTGATGGCCGCCGCACTGGCGGGTGATGGCGAAGGCCTGCCGCACGAGAAGCTCTCGGACCGCGAGATGCAGACGCTCAAGGCGATCGGCTCGGGCAAGCAGCTTTCGGAGATTGCCGCAGCGATGCGGCTTTCACCCAAGACGGTCAGCGTCTACCGCGCCCGCCTGCTGGAGAAGATGAAGCTCGGCAGCAACGCGGAGCTGACGCGCTACGCGATTCAGCACGGCCTGGTTTGAGACTGGCCGATTTTGACCTAAAAATCCAAGGCTTCCTGCGGACTTTCGCGCATCCAAAGCCGACTTCCATCGATTTCTAGCCTCTCTTTAGTTTGGCCGAAATCAACGGTCATTCGACAGGAACCACG
>DASSQC010000095.1:0-4101 GCA_035702705.1 Burkholderiaceae bacterium
CCGCGCAGCCCAGGCACGGCGGCACGATGGTGATCTCATCGCCCGCGGAGATTGACCATGTCATGCGCCAGGTGCCCGACGGCGCGCTGACCACCGCAGCCGACATTGCCGCAGCGCTGGCCCGGCGCCACAAGACGGACATTGCCTGCCCGCTGACCACCGGCATCTTCATCAACATCGCGGCCGCGGCGGCGTCCGAGCTGCGTGCGGCGGGCGAAGTGAATGTCACGCCGTTCTGGCGCACCTTGAAAAAAGACGGCTCGCTCAACGAGAAGTACCCCGGCGGGACCGAGGCCCAGGCCCAGATGCTGCGTGCCGAAGGTCACACCGTGATCCAGAAGGGCAAGCGCTGGCTCGTGCAGGACTTTGAAGCCAGGCGCGTGACGCTGTAGAAAGCCGGGATGCGCCGCGCAGATCGTCTATTTCAAATCGTCCAGTACCTCAGAGGAAGGCGGCTTACCACCGCCCGCCAGCTCGCCGAGTGGCTGGAGGTCAGCGAGCGCACGATCTACCGCGACGTGGCCGATCTGATCGCAAGCGGCACGCCGATCGAAGGCGAGGCGGGCGTGGGCTATCGCCTGGCGGCGGACTATGACCTGCCGCCGCTGATGTTCAGCTATGACGAGATCGAAGCCCTGGTGGCGGGCATCCGCATGACCCAGGCCTGGGGTTCGCCGGCGCTCAAGAAGGCCGCGGAAATGGCGCAGGCCAAGATCGCCAGCGCGCTGCCCAAGGACAAGCGCATCGTGCTCGAACGCACGCCGCTGTTTGCGCCGGACTACTTCATCGACAAGCTGGTGGGCGAGCGGCTGGATGTGATCCGCGAGGCCATCCGCACGCACGAGATCCTGACCCTGGACTATGCCGACATGCGCGGCATCCCCAGCCATCGGGACATTCGCCCCCTGGCCTGCGCCTTCTGGGGCGGCACCTGGAGCGTGGCCGCCTGGTGTGAGCTGCGCGTGGGTTTTCGCGCCTTCCGGCTCGACCGCATCCGCGCATTGACGCGCAGCGGCCGCCGCTTTGCCGACGAACCAGGCAAGACCTGGGCGGACTACCAGCGCCTCATGGAAGCGGAGATCAACAGCGGCGAGGCGCACCGAACGGATGCCAACGCACAGGGCAAGGCGGCATGAACGTCCGCCGGCGCGGGGCGGCGCGGACGCTGCGCCGAGCCTGACGCGCGGCGATATAGTCGCCAGCCAGTCGTCCGTCATCCTCTGCACCCGTCCATGAGCAAGACCAAGCACGTTTCCGAAACACCCGCCACGCAGATGCTGCGCAAGGCAGGTGTGGTCTTTGGCGAGCACCCCTACGACTATGTCGAACATGGTGGCACCACCGAGAGCGCGCGCCAGCTCGGCGTGGATGAGCATGCGGTGGTCAAGACCCTCATCATGGAAGACGAAGGGGCCAAGCCGCTGGTGGTCCTCATGCACGGTGACAAGACCGTCTCCACCAAAAACCTCGCGCGCCAGACCGGCCGCAAGCACATCGAACCCTGCAAGCCCGAGGTGGCGCAGCGCCATACGGGCTACATGGTCGGTGGCACCTCGCCCTTCGGCACCAAGCGGCAGATGCCGGTGTACGTGCAGGCCAGTGTGCTGGATCTGCCGCGCATCTACATCAACGGCGGCCGGCGCGGCTTTCTCGTGTCCATTGCGCCGCAGGTGCTCACCGATCTGCTCCAGGCCCAGCCGGTCGATTGCGCACTGGACGCCTGATTTCCTCTTCACCCCTCACTCACAACAACAACGCATCCATGCAAGCCACACTCATCAACCTCGGCTGGGTCATCGGCGCCTATCTGCTCGGCTCCCTGTCCTTCGCGGTCATCATCAGCCGGGCCATGGGTCTGAACGACCCGCGCACCTATGGCAGCAAGAACCCAGGCGCCACCAACGTGCTGCGCAGCGGCAACAAGGCCGCCGCGGTGCTCACGCTCTTGTTCGACGCCGTCAAGGGCTGGGTGCCGGTGTTCTTTGCGTTGCGCGCCGAGTTGAGTGATGGCTGGGTGGCTGCCGTGGCGCTGGCGGCCTTCCTCGGTCACCTCTACCCGGTGTTCTTCAGGTTCGTCGGTGGCAAGGGTGTGGCCACTGCGCTGGGTGTGCTGGTGGGCATCAATCCGCTGTTCGGCCTGGCCACACTCTCCACCTGGATCATCATCGCCGCCTTCTTCCGGTTTTCATCGCTCGCGGCGCTGGTGGCCAGCATCTTTGCGCCCGTGACCTACCTGCTCTGGTTCGGCGGCGACGCGATCGGACTGGCGGTGCTCATCATGAGCGGCCTGCTGATCTGGCGCCACCGTCAGAACATCAGCAACCTGATGAACGGCAAGGAAAAGCGGCTGGGGGAGAAGGCGTGATGGGCAAGATCATCAGCAGTGTGGATCTGGTCGAAGACAGCATCGACCGCATCAAGACCATCGACCGCAGCGGCCCAACCCTGCGCAGTGTGCTGGAGGTGAATCCGGATGCGCGGCGTCTCGCCAAGCAGCTGGACGCGGACCGCAAGCGTGGCGATGCCCTGGGCCCGCTGCATGGTGAGCCCGTGCTGGTCAAGGACAACATCGCCACGGCAGACCGCATGCAGACCACGGCGGGCTCGCTGGCACTCATCGGCGCCAAGGCGCCGCGCGACGCGCACGTGGTGCACCGCCTGCGCAGCGCCGGGGCACTGATCCTGGGCAAGGCGAACCTGAGCGAATGGTCGAACTTCCGCGGCGCCAATTCCAGCAGCGGCTGGAGCGCGCGCGGCGGTCAGTGCCGCAATGCCCATGTGCTGGACCGCACGCCCAGCGGCTCGTCCTCCGGCAGCGCAGCGGCGGTGGCGGCGGGGCTGGTGCGCTTTGCGGTGGGGACCGAGACGGACGGTTCGATTGTCTCGCCCGCCTCATGCAACGGCATCGTCGGCTTCAAGCCCACGCTCGGTGCCGTCAGCCGCGACGGCATCATCCCGATCGCAGCCAGCCAGGACACCGCCGGCCCGATGACGCGCAGCGTGGAAGACGCAGCCTGGCTGCTCGCGGGTATGGTGGGTGCGGATGTGCATGACTCGGCCACCAAGGGGCAGAAGCTCTCCGCACCGGATCTCATCACACTGGCCAAGGCGCTTCAGGCCGGCAAGCGCAACACGGCGCTCAAGGGCCTGCGCATCGGTGTGGCGCGCAACCTGGCGGGCTACCACCGTGGTGTGGATGCGCTCTTCGAGCAGGCGCTCAAGGATCTGGCCAAGGCGGGCGCAGTGCTTGTGGAGGCGAGCATTCCGAATGCCGACAAGCTCGGGCCGACCGAGGTGGAGGTGCTGCTCTACGAACTGAAGCACGGCATGGCGGCCTATCTGCGCGAATTCGCAGCCAACCTCAAGTTCCGCAGCCTCGACGACCTCATCGCGTTCAATGCGCGCACGCCCAAGGAGTTGGCGGTGTTTGGCCAGGAGCGCTTCGAGCAGGCGGCCAGGAAGGGCACCTTGACGGATGTGGCCTACCGCAAGGCGCTGGCCACCAACCGGCGCCTGTCGCGCACCCAGGGCATCGACGCCGCGCTCAAGAAGCACGACGTGGCGCTGTTCGTGGCACCCACCACCAGCCCTGCGGCGCTGATCGACCATGTGAATGGCCACCGGCCCAGCGGCTCGGCCTCCTCGCCCGCCGCGGTGGCCGGCTATCCGCACCTGACCGTCCCGATGGGCGCGGTCAATCACCTGCCGGTGGGCCTGAGTTTCTTCGGCCCGGCATGGTCCGATCTGCAGGTGCTTCAGGCCGGGGCGGCCTATGAGCAGCGCACCGGGCACCTCATCAAGCCGCGCTTTCTCAAGACCCTGCCTGTGAAGGCTTGAGTCCCGACGCTGATTTTCAATGTTTGTTTGAAAAGCGGGTTCAAAGAGACCGCATCTTCAAATGAACGTTGAATATGTGCATTGGCCGCTTCCGGCTTGCAGCAAGCGGATCCCGGCCGATTTGGGCGGGAAAAATCAGGCGTGCATGTCACGCCGAGGGCAGGTAGCGCTTACGCCGGTGGCGCGTCCAGCTCGGCCAGCGGCCAGCGCGGCCGCACATTGAAGCCGGTCTGGGCGTCGCGCTGGCCCCGGGCCAGCCGCAGG